>JBIIUN010000149.1:0-10160 GCA_044339945.1 Kapaibacterium sp. (SeqCode) | reverse complement strand
CAGCCCGCTGCATCCGTGGGTGAAGTTATCCGGCCTGACGGGCAGCGCGTTTCGCGAGGGCTGGGGTGAGCTCGCGACGTTTTGGAAGAACGAGCTGGCTGACCGCCGCGAGTTCAACCGGACCAATTTCTCGTCTGGCTGGGATCTGCGGGGCGAGGGAGCGCGCCGCTGGTTCATGGCCGGCGCTGCCCCGGGCGATGGAGCCGGCGCGCCGGTTCCGGCGGGTGAGTTCTGCGTTGAGATCAACGGCGACCGGGTGTTGCGCGGACTTTATCCGGCCGGCGTGTTCAGCCACGCGCTGACCCGGAAACAAAGCGGCGTGTTCACCTCGCCCCGCTTCAAGGTGCAATCCGACAGCATCAGCGTGCGTGCGCTCGGCGAGCGCACCATGGCGCGGCTCGTCGTTGAGAACTACGCCATCGGTGGTGGCGGCCTCTATCCGGCCGTGAACTTGAATGCCGACGAGCTGAAGTGGCTCCGTCTCGACACCGCCTACCGCAAGGGCTCCCACGCCTATCTTGAGTTCGTCACCGCCGATGATTCCCCCAACTCGGGTTCGGCCGAAGGAGGTCGCGCTTACTTTGGGGCTGCCGAGGTGGTGGTTCACGACGGTTCCCAACCACCCAAAGAACTCCTAGTGCCCGCGGCCGTGCTGCTGGCCGGCGACGCGCCCGGGTCGGTGGCCGAGTTGGCCGAACGTTACGGCCGAAGTTTGACGGCTGCCGTCCAACACTGGCGCGAGGAAAAGCTGAGCGACGAAGAACTGGCCTTCCTCGACTACTTCGTTCGCCGGGATCTGCTGCCCGCCTCGCTGCCGCGCCTGCCTCAGCTGAAGGATTCCGTGGCCACCTATCGCCGGCTGGAAGCAGAGATTCCTGTCCCCCGCCGCGCGCCGGGTATGCATGAAGCCGCCGCCTTCGCCCAACCTTTGTTCGTGCGCGGTCAGATCACCCAGCCGGGTGAAGTGGTGCCGCGCCGGTTCCTGGAGATGTTCGACGATCGACCGTTTCCAACGGAGTTGAGCGGCCGGCTGGAACTGGCCGAAAAGGTGGCGAGTCCCGCCAATCCCCTGACGGCCCGGGTCATGGTCAACCGCGTTTGGCATCATCTCTTTGGACGCGGCCTGGTCGGCACAGTGGATAACTTTGGTCGGCTCGGCGAAAAGCCCTCCCATCCGGAGCTGCTCGACTATCTCGCGACGCGTTTTGTCGAGCACGGTTGGTCGATCAAGGAAACCATCCGGTTTCTGGTGACCTCGCAAGCCTTTCGGCAGAGCGCGGTGGCTTCTCCCGACGCGCGACGGATCGATCCTGGCAACGAACTGCTGTCCCATGCGCGCGTGCGCCGCCTGGAGGCCGAAGCCATTCGTGATGCCGTGCTCGTCGCGTCCGGTCAGCTGGACCTGAAGATGTATGGGCCGGGGGTGAACGTGTATTACGTCGCCAAGACCGAAGGCGGAGGGGGCAAGGGACCGCTCGACGGCGACCGGCGGCGCAGCGTTTACCAGCGCATTCGTCGCAACGCCGCCAACCCGTTTCTGGAGGCGTTCGACGCGCCCAAGCCGATGAGCACGCGCGGCAAACGCGACGTCACCAACGTGCCCGCGCAGTCGCTCACTCTGCTCAACGACCCGTTCGTGATCGACCAATCTGCCAAGTGGGCGAAGGCGCTGGTGGCGGACGGCCGCGGCCGCGACGAACGGGTGCGCGCGATGTTCGTCCAGGCGCTGGGCCGCACGGCCACGTCGGAGGACCTGGCTGGCAGCCGGGAATTTCTCGGCGAACTTACGGCGGAACATTCGATTCCGCCGGACGAACTCGAATCGAGCGAACGCGTCTGGCAGGATTTCGCGCAATCCCTTTTTTGCCTGAAGGAATTCATCTATGTCGACTGATCGATCCCAACTCGCCCGGTGCCGCGCGGAGCTGATCTCCCGGCGCGATATGCTCACTAAGTGCTCGACCGGGTTCGGCCTGGTGGCGTTGTCCGGGCTGATGGGAGCAGGCAAGTCCCTCGGGGCGATAGCCGCTCCGGCCAAGTCCAATCCCTTCGCACCTCGTCCGCCGCATTTCCCGCCGAAGGTGAAGAGCGTCATCTTCTGTTTCATGTCGGGTGGTGTGTCGCATGTGGACACCTTCGATCCGAAGCCGCGCTTGAAGCGGGATCATGGAAAACCGATGCCGGTGCCGGTGCGACCCACCATGTTCAACCAGAACGGCAACATCATGGCCAGCCCGTGGGAATTTCGGAACCAAGGCCAGTCCGGACTGCCCGTCAGTGAGTTGTTCCCTTACATCGGCGCGTGTGCGGACGACCTGGCCGTCATCCGCTCGATGACCAGCGTGGCCAACGAGCACGCCCAGGGAAATTACTTCATCCACACCGGCTTCTCGCTCGCCGGATTTCCCAGTGCGGGCGCGTGGACGAGCTATGGCCTGGGCAGCGAAAATCAAAACCTGCCGGGCTTCGTCGTGCTGTCCAGCGGCGGCGCTCCGTTGGGCGGAGTGAACATTTTCGGCAACGGTTTTCTGCCGGCCGTCCATCAAGCGTCCTTTATCGACCCGACCCAGAACGAGCCGCTCGCCAACATCACGCCCCGCGAAGCCGACGGACTGCAACGCAAACGACTGGGGTTCATTGGGCGGATGGATCAGCGTCATCTCACCCGCCTGGAGGGAGACGAACAGGTCGAATCCGCCATCCAGAACTACGAAATCGCCTACCGCATGCAAACCGCCGTGCCGGACCTGGTCGATCTCCGCGGCGAGAGCGAGGCGACGAAGAAGCTCTACGGCCTGGACTCACCGGTGAAGGAAAAGGCGGAATACGCGCGGCAATGCCTGCTCGCCCGGCGGCTCGTCGAGCGCGGCGTGCGTTTCGTCGAACTCACTTGCCTGGCGCGCCCTTCCGACCCCGGCCAGATCGGCAACCCGTGGGATCAACACGGCGTGCTGAAGGCGGGTCATTCCGAGATGGCCTTTCAAGTGGATCAGCCGATTGCCGGTCTGATTCGCGATCTGAAGGCGCGGGGCCTGTTTGACGAAACGCTCATCGTCTGGGCAGGGGAATTCGGCCGAACGCCGTTCGCGCAATCGAACGATGGACGCGATCACAATCCCTTTGGATTCAGCGTCTGGCTGGCCGGCGGCGGCATCAAGGGCGGCACGGCCCACGGCGCGACGGATGAACTCGGCTACCACGCGGTGCAGGACGTCTGCACGGTTTATGACCTGTGGGCGACCGTCCTCCACCTGCTGGGCATGGATCACGAGCAGCTCTCCTACCGATTTGGCGGCCGAGATTATCGCCTGACCGATGTCCACGGCCAGGTGGTGAAGGCGGTGCTGACATGAGGCCCCGTTCCGCCATGACGCAACAACGCGACTGGTTCTTCCTCGCCTCTGCCGACCGCGATGTCGTTCTTCGCAATGACGCCGCAATCCGCTTCGATTCACTTGCAACTTCGGGCCGATTAGATCCCTGGGATTCAACCAATGACCCACCTCATCTTGTCCGCAGCACTCCTCGGCTCGGTCACCTTTTCACTATTGGCCGACGAACCGAAGAACCACGACTTCGACGTGATTCGCGACGAGGCCAGTGTGACGCCGTATCAACTGCCACCCATCTTGGTTTCATCCGAAGGCAAGCCGATCACCACGGGTGAGGAATGGTTCAACCTCCGCCGTCCGCAGCTCATGGCGTTGTTCGGCAACCTGATCTACGGCGTCGTGCCGGCACCTGAGTCGCCAATCACCACGACCTTCGGGGTGGTGAAAACCGACCGCGAGTTCATGGAGGGGAAAGCCACCCGCAAGGACGTGCGCCTCCGCTTCGAGAACGCCAAGGGTTCCGCCGAGATGCAGATCCTCGTCTTCACGCCCAACGGCCTCGGCCAGCCGGCGCCGGCGTTTCTGCTGCACAGCTTCGCCGGAACCAAGGACGACGGCCATGACGCCAGCCCCGACAAACCCGGGTTCCTGCGCAACGGCCTTCCGCTCGGCGAATTCCTGAAGCGCGGGTTCGGCTTCGTGGTCGTGCCGCAGGGTGCCTTGGTCGCCCATAACGAGGTCGAGTTCCTCAAGGGCGTGCATCCGCTCTTCTACCGCACCGGCCAGAGTTTTCCCAAGGCCAACGAGTGGGGCGTGATCGCCACTGTGTCGTGGTCGGCGTCGCGGGCCATGGACTATCTCGAAACCGATCGCGAGGTGGACGCCAAGCGCATCGCGGCGATGGGCCATTCGAAGATGGGCAAGGCCACGCTCTGGACCGTGGCGCAAGATCCGCGGTTCGCATTGGCCATCTCGGCGCAATCGGGCTGCGCTGGAGCCGCGCTGTGGAAACGAAACTTCGGCGAGAACATGGAAAAGATGGTCACGCGGTTTCCCTACTGGCTGTGCCGCAATGCCGCTAAGTTCGCCCGCAACGAAGACGACCTGCCGGTGGACCAGCACATGCTCCTCGCCTGCATCGCCCCACGTCCTCTCTACGTCGCCAGCGGCGCGGACGACCTTTGGGCGGACCCGCGCGGCGAATACCTGTCAGCCTACCACGCCAGCGAGGTGTATCGACTGCTCGGAAAGAAGGGACTCGCCTCCGAAGCCTCGCCCGCCCTCGGTGAAGCCGTGGTCAAATCCGATGTCGGCTACCACAACCGGCCCGGTGGACACTCGGTTGAGATGTTCGACTGGTTGAAGTTCCTGGACTTCGCCGAGTATCACCTGAAGGCGCGATGATCCATGGACACCCGGGCCAAACCAACCCGCACCCGCGGGCACTCAGAAGCCCCATGAACCGCCTCTGCACTCCGCTCACCGCCTGGAAAGGGTCCCTAGGGGAACAGGCGATTCAGACACTCTCCGAGGCCTTTACGGATGACCCGACGTCGAAATACTTCCTTCCCGAAGCGCAGCAGCGAGCGGCCCGCCTTCGGCCCCTGTTCAGGGCCGCAGTCCGGCACGGACTCGACGGCGGCTCGGTGGACCTCGTGGACGGTGGAAATGGCGTCGCCGTCTGGCTTCGCTCCGCGACGGCCCGGATGACCGTTGCGCGGATGATCCGGACCGGAGTGCCAGCGACAGCGGTCGCGTTGGGATTCGGGGCCTCCCGCCGGGTTCTTCAGTTTCTCGACTGGATCGAGAAACGCCGGGAAGAGGTCCTCCCCAGCCCCCATTGGTATCTCCTCAACCTCGCGGTCCAGCCGGACTGCCAGGGCCAAGGATTGGGATCGGCCCTGCTGCGGCATGGGACCGAACGCGCGGGCCGGGAAGTTCTTCCGTGCTTTCTGGAAACCGCCAGCGTCCGGAACGTCGAACTCTACCGACGCCATGGCTTCCGGCAGGTTTACGAGGCCACACCGACCAGCGGCGGACCGCAGATGTGGGGATTCGTGAGACCAGCGGGCTAAACCCAGGGTCGCCGGCAGAGACCGAAGGCCCCGCCAGGACATCCCGGCGCCGCCCCCGAAAGGCCCGCCGTGGCCCCTCCCCCTACAGTCGGAGTGCAGCCAAGCCACCGGCAGTGGTGGCCCTGCGCCTGGGGGGCGAACCCCAGGCTTCCCCGGGTCATCGCGGGCACGCTGACCGCGGCTCACAGCGGTGAAATGATACGGCATGGACTCGCGGCATTCGGACTCGCAGGATGAGTGCGGGACGTTCGCATCGAGTTGCGATTGTCACTGAAACCATGCTTCCGGAAACCGGCCTCCTGAAGGCGCTCAAGAATCGGTGCGCGTTCACCATCATTGCCGCCTTGCTGCAATTCGTTGCCGTCCCGAGCGCCCGCGCCGAGACCAAGGTTCCCGGCCTGGCATCCAGCCGGATCGATCCAGCGCTGAAGGGGTTGGTTCTGCTGGAAGAATTGAACTGCGCGGCGTGCCACCTCGGCGATGCCTCATTGGCCGCCCGCTCGAGGAAGTCGCCGCGGCTGGCGGACATAGGTTCGCGAGTGAACCCCGGTTACCTCGAAGCGTTCATCGGCGATCCGCACGGAGCCAAACCCGGCACCACGATGCCGGACGTGCTGGCAATGCTGGGCGCGGCCGAGAGGAAACAGGCAGCCGCAGAGCTCGCGCACTTCCTTCTGTCGCTGAAGCCAAACGACTTTTCGTTGCAGCCGCCCGACACGGTGGCGGCGCAGCACGGGAAGCAGCTGTTTCATTCCCGCGGATGCGCGGCCTGTCATTCGCCTCGCGATGACCAGGGAACGGAGTTGCTCGCCAACACTTCCGTTCCGCTGGGCCCGTTGGATCGGAAATACAGCTTCAAAGGTCTGGTCGAGTTCCTGCGCCAACCGCATGCCAGCCGGCCTTCTGGCCGAATGCCCGACCTGCATCTGCCCGGCCGGGAACTCGAACGCATCGCCCATTACCTGCTTCAAGACATCCGGGTGCCAGGGCACTTGAACTACACGCTGTATCGCGGCCAGGTTTGGGAAGGATTGGAGAGCGCCAACGTCACCGCCGAGCGCGCCGGGCATGTGAAGGATTTAGATCTGGAGAGCCTGGGCAAGCCACAGCATCACACGGCCATTCGCTATGACGGCTGGGTAAACGTCGCGAGTAAGGGCCGCTACACGTTCTTCCTGAAAATGAACGGCGGCTCTCTGGTCATCGACGGCAAGCCGCTCATCCAGCAGGAGCCCAGCGATCGCCGCGGCGTGAAGCAGCTCGAAGCAGCGACGGAGTTTGACGCCGGCTGGCACTCAATTCGGGTCACGTATTTCCACACCGGGCGTGAGCCGACATTCTCCTTCGAATTGGAAGGTCCGCAGTTCCCACGCGGGCCGATTCCCTCGGCGATGCTCTCCGTTTCCAAGGAACCCATTCCCGCGTTCGAGCCGCTCAAGGTGGATGCCGGACTCGCCGCGCGCGGGCGCGAACGATTCGGGAACCTCGGCTGCGCGAATTGCCACGATGACCTCAAAGTGCCGCCCAAATCCGGCCTCGCTCTGGCGAAGCTCGATGCCAGCCGCGGATGCCTGGGCGAAGTCAGCGGTCCGTGGCCGCGCTTCGATCTGAATGCGGAACAACGCGGCTGGATCACGCAAGCGCTGCCGCGCGCCGAACAGCCTCAACTCGACGACCAACAGCGGCTCAACAAGACGCTCGTCACCTTCAACTGCATCGCCTGCCACGAGCGCGCCGGGGTCGGAGGAATCGCGCCCGAGCGCAACGCGCTCTTCACCGGCACGCGGCCGTCGCTCGGCGATCAAGGACGTCTGCCGCCGCCATTGACCCACGTCGGAGCGAAGCTGACGACCAATTGGCTCGCCGAGGTGCTGCTGCGCGGGAAACGGCAGCGCGATTACGTGGACGCCGCCATGCCGCAGTTCGGCGAGGCGAACGTCGGCCATCTCGTGGAGTTGTTCGGCAAGGTCGACGCGCTGGAACCGGCGGCCATTCCCAAAGTGGCGAACGTTCAGGAATCCAAAAAGGCCGGTCACGAAATGATCGGCAGCGGCGGACTAAGTTGCATCGCCTGCCACGAATTCAACGGACAGAAATCGGGCGAGATCAGCGCGCTCGACCTCTCGCGCGTGTCCGAGCGTCTCAAGAAGAACTGGTTCCATCTCTATCTTCGCCAGCCCTCGCGCTTTCATCCGACGGTGATCATGCCGATCTACTGGCCCGAAGGTCAGTCCCCTCTTCCGAACATTCTCGGCGGCGACGCCGGCCAACAGGTCGAGGCGCTCTGGACGTATCTGGAAGACGGACCGCGCGCGAAGAAGCCGGTCGGTTTGTCGCGGCAGTCGAATGAGCTTCGTGTCGGCGACGTGACGGAGATTTGTCGCGGCCAGAGTCCCGTGGGCTATCGCGGCATCGGCGTCGGCTATCCCGAGCGCATCAATCTGGCGTTCGATGCCGGCGAGATGGCGCTGCGCCAGCTTTGGAAGGGCGAGTTCGCCAGCGTGGACTCGGGCTCTTTCCGCCCGCGCGGGACGGACTCGATTTTGTTTCCTCCGGGCATCCCTTTCCACCGGCTGAAATCCCTCGACGACCACTGGCCCTACAAAGGAAAGGCCAACCATCCGTTCCCACAGGACCACGGCTACCAGTTCCGCGGGTATCATCTGGATGCCGCGCGCCGGCCGACACTGCTCTACCACTACGGCGACATTGCGGTGGAAGATTTCTTCGAAGACGTGCGCGACAAGGATGGCGAGGCTTACTTCAAACGGACGCTCCGGTTCGAGACCGCTACCGCGCAGTCGCCATTCTATTTCCGCGCGGCCGCTGGGAAGAAGATCTCAACGCAATCCGAGCGCCACTTTGCGATCGATAAACTTCAACTGCGCATCACCAGCGACCACAAAGGAATCGTGCGCGAAGGCGACAACGGCGAGGTGTTGATTCCCCTGACCGTGCCGAAAGGTCGCTCCACCCTCACCTTGGAATACCAATGGTAAACTTGCGTTACATACTCGCATCCGCGCTCGTCGTGATCGCTGCATCCCTCCGCGCCGAGGAAGATCTCGGAGCTATGTGGGGCACGGCTGCGGAGGAGGCAAAATACTATCCCATCGTCAACATCCCGATCCCCGCCGGGGTCCCGATGCGCCCGGGCAGTTTTGAAGTTCTTCCTGACGGACGGCTCGCAGTGGGCACTCGGCGCGGTGACATCTATTTCATCAAGGGCGCGTTCGATTCATCGCCCAAACCCGAGTATCATCTGTTCGCCAGCGGTCAGGACGAAATCTTCGCGCTCTCTTGGAAGAACGGCGCGATGACGGCCACCACGTGGGGCGAAGTCACCCGCATCTCCGACACCGACGGCGATGGCGTCGCGGATCGCTACGACACGCTGACGAGCAACTGGGGCTATGCCGAGGGGCACGAATTCGCCTTCGGTTCCAAGCCCGATCCCGAAGGCAACATCTGGGTGGCGCTGGGCCTGAGCAGTTCCTACGAGTCGCACAATCTTTTCCGCGGCTGGGCGGTGAAGGTGACGCCGCAGGGGAAGATGATCCCGATCTGCAGCGGATTGCGCAGCCCGGGCGGCGTAGGCGTGAATGCGGCGGGCGCGATGTTCGTGACCGAGAGCCAGGGGCCGTGGAACGGATGCTGTTCGCTCAAGCATCTCAAGGAGGGCGGCTTCCTCGGACATCCGGCCAGCTACAACTGGTATCCGTTCGTCCCCGGCATGAAGGCTCCGGAGGTCGAACCCAAGAGCGATTCGCGCATGGGCGTGGAAAAGAAACGCGTCAAGGAACTCGTGCCGCCGGCGGTGAAATTCCCCTACATCAAGATGGGGCGCTCAATCTCCGGTTTCCGGCTCAATCAAACCGGCGGCAAGTTTGGCCCATTCGAGAATCAACTCTTCCTCGGCGACTACAGCCTGAGCCTGATCTTGCGCGCCACGACCGAGCAGATCAACGGAGTGTGGCAGGGCGCGTGTTATCCCTTCCGCGAAGGGCTGGCCACCGGGATCATGAACGTGGAGTTCTCGCCCAAGGGACAACTGTTCGCGGGCGGTTTCACCACCAGCCGGCAATGGCCGGTCCGCGGGACGGAACCCTTCGCCATCCAGCGCATCGATTGGAATGGCGTCGTGCCCTTCGAGATCAAGGAGATCAACATCAAGAAGGCCGGCTTCCTGATTACTTTCACGAAGCCCGTGGACCGCCAAGTCGCCGCCCAGCCGGAGGCCTACAACATCTCCACCTACACCCACGTTTATTCCGCGGACTACGGCAGCCCCGAGGTGGACCAGACCATGGCGCGAGTGACCCGGGCGGTTCCCGCGGCGGACGGACTTTCGGTGATGGTGCATCTGGAAAAGATTACGGAAGACCACATCCACGACTTCGATCTCGGCACGATCACGACCTCGGATGGCCAGCGTCTGCTCCACAAGAAGGCTTACTACACAGTGAACGAGATTCCGAAAAACTAGCGCTCGCCGCACCAAGCCCATGACAGCACGACTTCGCTCTTTCCTCACTCTCCTCGCCCTCGTCTCGGCTTGCGCCGCGGCCCGCGGCGCGACCAACGAGCAATGGCTGACTTACCCCGGGAGCGACGGGGCCGGCAAAGGCAAACGCATCGTGCTCATCGCGGCCGACCAAGAGTATCGCAGCGAAGAATCGATGCCCATGATGGCGAAGATTCTCAGCACGCATCATGGCTTCGACTGCACCGTGCTCTTCGCGGTCAACGAGAA
>JBIIUN010000148.1:0-10176 GCA_044339945.1 Kapaibacterium sp. (SeqCode) | reverse complement strand
GCCGGAACCGGACCGTTGCCAAGTGATCGAGATGCCGGAGTTCAAGCGCGGCAATTCGCTGGCCTACATGGAGTCGGCGCCGCCGCTCGAGCCCGCGGCCGTGAGCCTGTATGCCGTCAGCCCGCCTCCCGCCGACTGGGGCGCCGACCGGATCCGCAGCTTCCTCGAGGAATACAACCAGCACATGCTGCAGATCCTCACCATCCACGAGGCGTATCCGGGCCACTACGTGCAACTCGAATACTCCAACCGCTCGCCCTCGCTCATCCGGCGCGTGCTGCAGTCCGGCGTCTTCATCGAGGGTTGGGCCGTCTACACCGAACAGATGATGCTCGACCAAGGTTACGCCGACGGCGACCTGCGGGTGCGGTTGATGCAGCTCAAGTTCTACCTGCGCGCGGTCGTCAACGCGATCCTGGACCACAAGCTGCACTGCTCCGGGATGACCGATGACGAGGCGATGAAGCTGATGACCGAGGGGGCGTTCCAATCGGAGGGCGAAGCCCGCCTCAAGGTCATCCGCGCCAAGCAGAGTTCCACCCAGCTCAGCACCTATTTTGTCGGCCGCATGGCCCACTATCGCCTGCGCCAACAGGTCCAGCGCGAACTGGGCGACCGGTTCGACCTCGGCCGTTTTCACGAAGCCGTGCTGGACCACGGCTCGGTCCCGACGAAATACCTGCCCGAACTCGTCCGGGAACGGCTCGCCCGGCCACGGTGAGCCTGGGCCGCCCACGGGTAGGCAACCCCGCGTCAGACGGAAGCCGCTTGCCAACCCACCCGGCCGCCCACTCCTGGTGAGCCTGGCGAATGGCGGCAGAGAGAACCCAGAAAACCAGTTGCACGATGCCCGGGGCCACCGCCACATTCCGCCCCGCGCCGCGGAGAGGTGGCTGAGTGGTTTAAGGCGCACGCCTGGAAAGCGTGAGTAGGCTAATACCCTACCGGGGGTTCGAATCCCCCCTTCTCCGCCAATGTTTTCGCCCCGTTGCCCGGCAACGGGGCGTTTTGTTTTCCGGGGTTCCGCGGCCGGAACTCCCCGTGGCAGTCTCCGAATGGGCCGCACTGGATTTGGTCCGGCGCGTCTTTGCGTGAGTTCCGTTTCCCCGCTGCTACCGTCACCGCCGTGCCGGATTCACTGGTCGTCAACGAGATCTACCTGAGCCTGCAAGGGGAGAGCACCTTTGCCGGGCTGCCGTGCGTGTTCGTGCGCCTCACCGGGTGCAACCTGCGCTGTTCCTATTGCGACACCGCCTACGCTTTCACCGCGGGCAAACGCCGCACCTTCACCCAGATTCGCGCCGAGGTGGACCGGCTCGCCGAGCCGTATGCGGACCTGGCCCGCGCCCATTTCCCGCCGGTGATCAACGCCGGCGACGCCTCGGCCCAGCACCGGCTGCCGCTGGTCGAGTTCACCGGCGGCGAGCCGCTGCTCCAGCCCAAGGCCGCCGAGCTCATGCGCCAGTTTGCCGCCGAAGGCTACACGGTGCTTGTCGAAACCAGCGGCGCCCACGATATCGCCCAACTCGACCGCCGCATCCGCCGCATCATGGACCTGAAATGCCCCAGCAGCGGCGAAAGCGAACGCAACCTCTGGTCGAACTTGGCGCACCTCCAGCCGACGGATGAAATCAAGTTCGTCATCGGCACCCGCGAGGATTACGCGTGGGCCAAGGCGGCGATCCGCGACCACAAGCTCGACGCCAAATGTCCGCTCTTGTTCTCGTGGGTCGCGCCGCTCGCACCGGCGCAGCAGGACAAGGCGCTGAAGCCAGTGCCCGCCGGCCACACGCCGCTCAGCCGGCGCGAACTGGTGGATGCCATCATCGCCGACCATCTGCCGGTGCGCTTCCAGCTGCAGATGCACAAGTTCGTCTGGCCCGTGGACGCCCGGGGGGTGTGACATGAAGGCGGAAGTGGGAATGCGGAAGTGGGAAGGACACTGGCTGCCGAAGGCAACGGGAGCGCGGCTCTCTGAGCCGCGAGTCGGATTCGTATCAATTGCGGCTCAGAGAGCCGCGCTCCCGCGGCCAACGGCGGCTCAACGGCCATGACCACTGCCCAAACCCTCGACCTCCTGAACCGGTTCGAGTCGCGAAACGTGACGTTCCGCGAGCCGGACGGTTCGTGGCCCATCATCTGGGAGCGCGCGCGCGGCTGCCATGTCTGGGATGCGGAGGGACGCCAATACCTCGACCTGACGGCAGCGTTCGGTGTCGCGGCCGCCGGCCACGCCAATCCGCGCGTCGTGCGGGCGGGCCAACGCCAGATGGGCACGCTCCTGCACGCGATGGGCGACGTGCATCCGCACGCGCTCAAGGCCCGGCTCGCCCAGGAGCTCAGCGAACTCACCTTCGGTCGGTGGGCCCGCGCTGGGTGCGGGAAGCGGCAGGCGGGAACCGGGAAAACGATCTTCGGCAACTCGGGGTTCGAGGCCGTCGAGGCGGCGTTGAAGACCGCCCGGCTGGCCACGGGCAAACCCGGCGTCATCGCCTTCGAGGGCGGTTACCACGGGCTCGGTTACGGCGCCCTCAACACCACCCATCGCGAACACTTCCGCGGCCCGTTCCGGAACCAGCTCCGCGAGTTCGCCCACTTCCTCCCGTTTCCCGCAGGCGCGGCCGGAACCGGGCTCGCTTCAAATGCGGAATGCAGAATGCAGAATGCAGAATTGGAGCAGCTCGAAGCAACGCTCCGTGCCACATTCCGCGACCACGCCATCGGAGCGATCCTCGTTGAGCCGGTGCAGGCGCGCGGCGGCATCCGGATTCCGCCGCCGGAATTCCTCCCGCTGCTCCGTCGCCTTGCGGACGAACACGGCGCGTTGCTGATCCTCGACGAGATATACACCGGCTTCGGCCGCACGGGCGCGTGGTTTGCCTGCGAACACAGCCGCGTCGCGCCCGACCTCATCTGCCTCGGCAAGGCGCTCACGGGCGGCTTCCCGCTCAGCGCCTGCGTGGGCCGCGCCGACCTGATGGACGCCGCCTGGCCGCCCGCGACCGGCGAGGCGATCCACACCAGCACGTTCCTCGGGCATCCGGTCGGCTGCGCGATGGCGCTGGCGCAGCTCGCGGAACTGAAGGCGAAGCAGTTGGTCGAACGCACGGCAAAGCTGGGCGCATGGCTCGGCGAGGCGCTGCGTTCCGAGTTCGAGGTTCCGGGTTCAATGTTCAAAGTTGTGACCCGTTGCGTCGGACTCATGGCGGGCATCGAGTTCACCACGCCGGACGGGAAACCGGCGACCGAACTGTGCCTGACCCTGATGAAGCGGCTGCTGGCCCGCGGCTTCATCCTGCTGCCCGAGGGTGAACACGGGAACATTCTCAGCCTCACGCCACCGCTCACCATCACGGAGGCCCAGTTGCGGCGGACGCTGCGGGCCTTGTTCGGGGAACTCGCGAAGGCAGCCGCATGAATACTCGCGTCAGCCCCTTTTCCTGCCTTCCTGCTTTCCAGATTCCGACCCTTCGCGTCTTCGCCCCTTCGCTGTTTCACCGATGACCATCACCGAAATGCGCCGCCTGCTCGATGAGCGCGGCCTGCAACTCACCCGCTCGCTCGGGCAGAACTTCCTGCACGACGGCAACCAGCTGCGCCGCATCGTCGCCGCCGCCGAACTCACGCCCGCCGACCGCGTGCTGGAGATTGGCCCGGGGCTCGGCCCGCTCACGGAACTGCTTGTGGCGTCGGGTTGCCCGGTCACCGCCATCGAGATGGACCGGCGGCTGGTGGAAATCCTGGAGGAGCGTTTCGACTGCCAGGCGGTGAACGAGCTGGAAACGACGGCTGAGGTCACTTCAGCCAACGAGGGCAGGCTGGCAGCCTGCCCTACTTTGCTTCACGCCGATGCGCTGGTGTGGCTCAAGCGGAACCCTCGGAACTGGGCCGGTTGGAAGCTCGTCGCCAACCTGCCGTATTCCGTCGGCTCGCCCATCCTCGTGGAACTTGCCGAGGTTGACCAACCGCCGGACCGCCTCGTCGTGACGCTCCAGCTTGAGGTCGTGAAACGCCTGCTCGCCGCGGCGGACACCGAGGACTACGGCCTGCTCACGCTGCTTCTCCAACTGCGTTACGAGCCGACCGGCTGGTTCAAGCTCCCGGCGAACTGCTTCTTCCCGCAGCCCAACGTGGATTCCGCCTGCCTCACGTTGGTGCGCCGACCGGTGCCGCTGCTGAACCTCGAGGAATCGAAACAGTTTACGCGCCTCGTGAAAATCGCCTTCGGCCAGCGGCGCAAGATGATGTTCAAGCTGCTCACTGCCGCGTGGCCGGAAGCCCAATTGGAAGCCGCCTTTGCCGCCACCGGCATCGCCCGGACGGCCCGCGCGGAACAGGTCGGCCTGGAGCAGTTTGTCGCGCTCACCCGCGCGCTCGCGCCGGCATGAAACTCCAGCTCGTCCTCGTCCTGCTGACGGTGCTGACCGGCTTCAACGCCGCGACCGCCCGCGGTTGGCCCGGACGCCTGCTCTGGCTGTTCGCCGCGCTGAACTTCGGCCTGATCGCGCTCGCCTACACAGCCCGCGCCCCGGGCGTGTGGGGCAAACAGGCCGACGGCCGGTTGCCGCTCGGCCGGCAGCTCGCGCTGCTGCCCGCGCACGCGCTGAACCAGGTCGCGTTCCAGGCGATGCGAGCCTTCACGTCGTCGCGGCCGTTCGACGAGATTGAACCCGGCCTGTTCCTCGGCCGCCGGCTCACCGGGCGCGAAGCCGACCTCAAGGCGTTCCGCACCGTGCTGGACCTCACGGCGGAGTTTGCCGAACCGCCGGCGCTGCGACAGGCCGCCCACTATCTCTGCGTGCCCGTGCTGGACCAAACGCCGCCGAGCGCCGAACAGCTCCGGCACGCGCTGGATTTCCTCGCCGCGCACCGCGCCGACGGACCGGTGCTGGTCCATTGCGCCGCCGGCCACGGTCGCGCCCCCCTAGTGCTGGCCGCACTGCGGGTGCGGACGGGGCAGGCCACCAATGCCGCCGAGGCCATTGCCCAACTGCAGCGACTCCGCCCCAACGTCCGGCTGAACGCCGCGCAGCGGGCAGCGCTGGAACAACCGTCAGCGGTTCGAGGGGCGAGTGGCTCGGCAGGGGAGAGCCGCGTTGCGCCGTAACCACTTCGCGCTTTGCCCTATCCCGTCCGAACGTCCATGATGGCCATCGATGGACGCGGCAATGAGAACGCCAAAGCTTCACCGTTGGCTGGATACGCTGACGGGGGCGCTGATTTTGTTTTTGGTGGTCTGGGCACCGTGGGCTTTCGGCTGCACGATCTATTGGGCCACCACGGTGCTGGTCGATGGCTGCTTTGCCCTAGGTATCCTCCTCGTGGGCAAGTGGCTGGTCCGCTGGCGATTCGATTACCAGCCTGACCGTTGGGTCGAACCCACACCGGCCGGCCGCTGGGTGGTCCGCGGCTTGGCTGGATTGACGGTTGTTTTCCTCGCGTGGTCTTTTGCCGGGGTGGCCAACGCCAGCGGCACCGTGGAAGTGACCTGGTCCGGCCCCCTTTTCCACGCCTTTGACCGCACCCCGTGGACTTGGCTGCCAGCCAGTTATGATTGGCAGGACTCCCTCACGGAATCCCTCCGGTATGCGGCGTATGCCTGCGCCTTTTGGGCGACGCGCGACTGGCTGCTGGCAAAGTCCCGGCAGGAAAAGCGCAAACCCGAGGAATGCCCGTTTCCCCCGCAACGGCTACGTTGGCTGTTGTGGACGATTTCGGTAAGCGGCGCGGCGCTTGCCCTGACCGGCATCCTGCAACGTCTTGATGGCACGGACAAATTGCTGTGGCTAATTGTTCCAATTCTAAACAAGAACAACAGTGAACAATTTGCTTCGTATCCTTATCGCACCAATGCAGCCCAGTATTTCAACCTGATTTGGCCAGTTGTCTTAGCATTCTGGTGGGCTTTGCACCTGCAGAACCGGCAGCGTAACCCCCGGGCAAAGTTCGGAAATGATCCGGCGTTGGCATTGGTGCCTGCCTTCATGCTGATGATGGCGGTGCCAATAGTTTCGACCAGTCGCGGTGGCGCTCTGATGCTGGTGTTCCTCTCCGTCGTCATTATCACCGTCACGGCCCTACAACGGCAGGTGGGTCGGGGATTGCGGTTCAGCCTCGGCGGTGCGCTGGTGGCCGCCCTCTTGGTCGGTTGGATTTTGGGCGGTGAAGCGCAGCGGAAACGTTTCGCCACTATGTTCGATGATAAACTGAGCGGGCGGGTGGAGATTTACAAGACAGCGGGCAACATGGTCCGCGAATTCGGCTGGCGGGGCAGCGGCGCCGGCACTTTTGGGCGGCTTAACGTCCTTTACCGGGACAATCTCGAGGAGAAATGGCAGGGTTACGTCCACGACGACTGGCTGGAAACCCGCATTACTTTGGGCACCGTCGGGCTGATCATGGCCGTCGGCCTCTTGGGTCTGTTCGTCGCCTCTTGGTTTACCTCCGCCGGCCCCTTGCCTCCCGCAGTGTTTCCACTGTTCACCGCGGCGGCCCTGGCAGGCCTCCTCATTCACGCCAAGTGGGATTTCCCATTCCAGATACAGTCCCTGCGATTCACCTTTGTCGTGATTTGTGCCGTGCTGGCCACCGCGCCTCCGTTTGCGGCCCAACGCAGTTAGCGCCTATCGGAGGGCCGCAACGATTACTTGGGTTGCGGGTTCGGAGGTCCGGACGGGATAGCAATCAGCGGATGCCCCCGGCCGACGGCCGCGGCCACATCTTGAATCCGCGTTTCCTGCTCTTCGCCGCGGCCCGGCGGCATTTGGTCCGCAAACGGGGCGCTGGCTTAGCCGGAGATTTGGTTTAGGCTGAGCGCGAGCGTGCACGGAAAATTGCGAGATTCACATGGCCGGGTGATGCGGGACCTGCGGGTCAGCATCACCGACCGGTGCAATTTCCGCTGCCTTTACTGCCTGCCCGAGACCGAGGAGGCGGCAAACTTTTACCGCTCGAAGTTCGACGCCCTCCGGAATCCGAGGCCGTTTGCCCTCACGCCCATCCAATACGACTGGAAGCCCAAATCGGAGCTGCTGACCTTCGAGGAGATTGAACGGGTCGTGCGCATCGCCGCCGGCCTGGGCATCGACAAGGTCCGTCTCACCGGTGGCGAGCCCATGCTTCGCAAAGGGCTCGAGAACCTCGTGGGACAGTTGGCGCGTGTTCCCGGCGTCCACGATCTGGCCATGACCACCAATGGCCAGCTCTTCGCCGCCAAGGCCCATGCCCTGCGCGCGGCCGGCCTTAAACGGGTGAGCTTCAGCATGGATTCGCTGGACCGGACCAACTTCCGGAAACTCACCGGCCGCGACGGCCTGGCCGACGTGTTGGCGGGCATTGAACTTGCACAACAGCTGGGCTTTCAGCCGGTGAAGGTCAACGCCGTCATCATCCGCGACCTTAATGACCATGAGCTGGAAGGCCTCGCCGAGTTCGCCCACGAACGGAACCTGAGTCTCCGTTTCATCGAGTTTATGCCGCTCGACTCCAGCCGTGCTTGGCAGGGGCAACTCGTCGTCCGCGGCGCGGAGATCCTCACCCGGCTGCGGGCCCGCTTTGACCTGCGGCCGGCGGACCAATCACTCAATCCGGCTGAGACGGCCCGCCGGTGGACGTTCGCCGACGGCCGCGGCGAGATCGGCATCATCGCGCCCGTGAGCGAACCGTTCTGCGGCCATTGCAATCGGCTGCGCCTCACGGCCGACGGCAAGCTGCGAACTTGTCTCTTCAGCCTCGAGGAACACGACCTCCGGCCGCTGCTCCGCGACGGGCCCGATGACGACGCCATTGCGGAGCGCCTCCGCGACCTCGTTGCGCACAAAGAGGCCGGTCACCGTATTGGCCAGCCAGACTTCGTGCAACCGGCCCGCACCATGAGCTGCATCGGCGGGTGACGCTCCGTTTGGTGATCGACGCAAAACAGTGTTTGCTACCGGTCCGATCGTCTGGCATCTAACCTGCCGCTTCGGTGGGGCCATAGCTCAGTTGGTAGAGCATCTGCTTTGCACGCAGAGGGTCAGGAGTTCGAATCTCCTTGGCTCCACCATTTCCTTCCGTGGCCCCCCCTTCACTGGTTCCCAGAATCGGCTTGGCGTCCGGGGCTGACGCCTGTCGGGGGACAACCGCCGCCCGCCCTGCTTATCGGAGCGCGGCAAAGAATGCCTCCAGCTTCCCCTCATCCAGTCGTCCGTCCGTCCGGACACTGCTGCAAAGATCGATTCCAAACGGCGCAACGGCCGCGACCGCTTGGGCGACGTTCCCGGCATTCAGCCCGCCGGCCAGGAAAACCGGGATGCCGACCGTGTCCCGGATTCGCCGGCTCATCGCCCAGTCGTGCGTGCGCCCTGTGCCGCCGAGTTCCTTGACCCGCAGGGTCGGATTGCCCGAATCCAGCAGCAGTGCCTGCGTGTGCTCAGCTGCCCGGTGCGCCAATTCAAGCGCTTCGGGCCCAGTCACATGGACGACCTGCACCAGCGCAATGCCCGGCAATTCTCGCCGTAGCTCCCGGTAAACCTCAGTAGCCACATAGTCGCAGAGCTGGATCGTGTTCGTGGCGCATCGCTTTTGCTGGGCAATGATGGCGTCGGCCGAAGTTGAGCTGGTCAGCAAAAACGTGCCGATGGGCGGCGGGACGCCGCGGGCAATCTCCGCGATCTTCTCTTCCGACATGATTCCGGGGCCACTCGGCATCGCCGACACCAGTCCTAAGGCGGAAGCACCGCCAGCAATGGCCGCGTTTGCCTCCAGTCGCGACGCGATGCAGCAGATTTTGACCCGCAGGGTCGGTTTCACGAAGGACTTTTCCTTCTACGAGCCCCGACCCGAAAACATTCGGCCGTTGGGGGGAGTTTACCGAAGCAGGTGCACGGCGCCGGGAGTCATGGACCGCAGACTCTTGATCCAGCTACCGGGCGTAAACGCGCGATTCGGCCAAGAATTTGGGCCTTTTTCGGGGATGGAGCCCCGCCACCGAAGTGCCAGTAGCCAAGTGATCAGGCAGGTAGCCCTGACACAACACCCATCCCTAAGGCTCTGAGACCCCAGTCCGCGGCCACGAGATACCATGGAGGCTCAGAAAGGCTTCAATAGGCATTTTTCCGAGAAAGAAACGTCTGCACCATAATCTGAAAGTCCAGCATCAGGCTCCAGTTCTCCAGGTAATACAGGTCGTAGCGCACCCGTTCCGTCAGGTCCGTGTCGCCGCGCAGGCCGTTCACCTGGGCCCAGCCCGTGATGCCCGGCTTGCTCATCAGGCGCGCGTTGTAGTGCGGGATCTCGTAGCTCAGCTTCTCCGAGTGGAACGTCCGTTCCGGCCGCGGCCCCACCAGGCTCATGTGCCCCAGCAGCACGTTCCAGAACTGCGGCACCTCGTCCAGGTTCCAGCGCCGGATGAACGCCCCGATCCGCAGCAGCCGCGGATCATCCCGCAGCGTCGATTGGTTCAGGTGATCCGCCTTGTCCGACCCCAGCTTCATGCTCCGCAGCTTCAGCATGCCAAACCGCCGCCCGCCCCGGCCCACCCGCTCCTGCCGGAACAGGATCGGCCCCGGCGATTCCAGCAGGATCAGCGTGCCCACCACT
Source organism: Kapaibacterium sp. (SeqCode) (assembly GCA_044339945.1). Taxonomy (GTDB): domain Bacteria; phylum Verrucomicrobiota; class Verrucomicrobiia; order Limisphaerales; family UBA9464; genus CAIWAH01. The sequence continues at coordinate 597 of JBIIUN010000148.1, read as the reverse complement.
GCCATGATCGGCGCCGACAGCACCAGGCCCACCACCGCCCCGATCAGGTCCACCGTCCGTTTCAGCACCCGATTGCTGAACCGCTCCAGCGGCAGCTCCGCCACCCCGAGGATCGGCACCGCGCTGATCGTCTCCAATTGCAGGCCCGACACCAGGATCTGGAAATACGACGGGATCACCTTGAACTGCACCAGCGCCCGGTCGCACAGGTTCGTCAGCGCCACGATCTCCTCCGTGCTGCCCCCCAGGTCCGCCAGGATCACCATGTCCACGTCCTGCTCCCGCAGCAGGTTCACCAAGTCGCCGGCCGTGCCCAGGCAACGGATCTCCGTCCCCGGCAGCCGGGCAAATTCCCCCGCCAACGACGGCACGCACCCGCAGATGTCATAGGGATGCGACGTATCGGCATGGATGGCCGCCGCCAGCCGCGCCGCCTCGTCATTCCAGCCGACAAACAGCACCCGCTGCCGCAGGCTGGCCGCGATGAAGTCGGACTGCAGCAGCCGATGATACAATGCCCGCCAACCCAGCACCGCCGCCACCGCGCCCACCGAGGAGCTGAGCACGTAGATGCGCGAAATGGGCGGGTTGAACTTC
>JBIIUN010000147.1:0-10181 GCA_044339945.1 Kapaibacterium sp. (SeqCode) | reverse complement strand
CGGCTTCCCGGCGGTGGATTTCCCCCGTAGTTTCGCCGGGTCTCCGGGGCCGCTTCGGTCGTGGAGCCGCTCCGCCGTGAAGATTTTCCGTCTGCTCAAGAAGCTGCTGGTGGCCGTCGCGCTGCTGGTGGCCGTGCTGGGACTCATCGCCGGGGTCGCCTGGCTTTATTTCCATCCCAAGTTCACCTGGACCCGCGGCCTCGCCTACGGCCAGCGAAACGGCGAGACGCTGACGGTGGATGTCCTCCAACCGCCGACGCCGAACGGCCGGGGCGTGCTGCTGATGGTCAGCGGGAGCTGGAAGTCCGGGACCAATTCGCTGCGGCCATGGCTGGTCGCCCCGCTGCTGCGGCGCGGCTTCACGGTGTTTCCGGTTTACCATGTGTCGCAGCCCCACGCGACCGTCATGGAAATCGTCGCCGACGTGAACCGGGCCGTGCGTTTTGTCCGGACCCATGCCCGGGAATACGGCGTGGACCCCGACCGACTGGGCGTGACCGGCGGCAGTTCCGGCGGGCATCTCAGCCTCATGCTGGCGACCCGTGGTGGTCCGGGACCGGCCGCCGCCCCTGACGCGGTGGACCGCGCCAGCAGCGCCGTGCAAGCCGTGGCGATCTTCTTCCCGGTCACCGACCTGCTGAACCTCGGCGACTCGACCGAGAACCTGCACGACGGCGGTCCGCCCAAAAGCTTCACGAAGGCCTTCGCGCAGGAGCCGAAGAACCTGCCCGTCTGGCAGGTCACCGGCCGGGAAATGTCACCGATCTACTTCGTCGCCTCGAACCTGCCGCCGACCGTCCTCTACCACGGCGACGCGGATACGTTGGTGCCGCTGGATCAGTCGCAGCGCTTTCGGGCGCGGGCGCAGGAGGTGGGCGCGAAGGTCGATCTTGTAATCCATCCCGGCTTCGGCCACGGCCCCGTCCCGGTCGCCGGCTGGCCGAAGTGGCTAGCGCCGGTGACCGCCCTCCGCGGCGTCGGCATCATGATGCTGGACCTGATGGAGTTCGCCGATTGGTTTGACGTCCACCTGAAGGCGAATTGAGCCGGCGCCCCAACGCCAACTCGTCGTCGGTTTCGGACCGCCTCCTCTGCCCAGCCCTCTCCTCCCTCCTGCGTCGGGAAGAGAGGGAGGGAATGGTGGGCCAGGGCGATTTGACGTCGGCTTTCCCGGTGAAAAAGTTCGTGGTGGCCACCGGCGGCGGCTCCCGCCGATACTGCCTTCCAGATTCCCGCATGAACGCGTTTCGTCATTCATTGGCCGCCTCCCTGACGGCCGGGTTAACCCTGCTCGGGCAGGCGCAGACTTACACCGCCACCGACCGGCAACCCACACCGGCGGAGCTCGCCCAACTGCCCGCCGTCGTGCCGGAGAAGGTCGCGGCGCTGCTCAAGGACGTGAAGGTGCCCGACGACTTCGACGTGACCATCTTCGCCACCCCGCCGGCGGTGAACTATCCGGTATTCGTGGCCGCCGCGACCGACGGCACGCTCTACGTGTCCAGCGACGGCAACGGTTCGCTCGACCGCAAGCCGCACCTCGGCCGGGTGCTGCGCGTGCGCGACACGAACGGCGACGGCCAGGCCGACGAGGTGAAGGCGTTCGTGCCCGACGTGGATTCCCCCCGCGGGCTGGTGTGGGATCACGACCGGCTCTACCTGCTTCATCCGCCGGACATCAGCGAGTTCATCGACAAGGATGGCGACGGCGTGGCGGAGGAGAAGCGCACCCTCGTTCGCGGCATCGGCTGGACCTTCAAGGACCGCCCCGCCGACCACGGTTCCAACGGCCTCGAGCTGGGCATCGACGGCTGGCTCTACGCGGCGATCGGCGACTTCGGTTTCATGGAAGCCACCGGCACCGATGGCCGGAAACTCCAGATGCGCGGCGGCGGCGTTGTGCGCGTGCGCCCTGACGGCACGGGCCTGGAAACCTATGCCGAAGGCACCCGGAACATCGTCGAGGCCGCCGTCGGCCCGGAGCTCGACCTGTTCGCCCGCGACAACACGAACGACGGCGGCGGCTGGGACGTGCGCCTGCACCACTTCAGCGGCTACACGCAGCACGGCTATCCGCGGCTCTTCAAGAACTTCCCCGACGAGATCATCCAGCCGCTGGCCGACTACGGCGGCGGTTCCGGCTGCGGCGCGGGCTGGATCGACGAACCGGGCATCCCGGCGAAGTGGAACAACGCGCCCTTCACCGCCGACTGGGGCCGCGACTGGATCTACCAGCACACCCTCACCAACAGGGGCGCGACCTTTGGCGCCGGCCAGGCCGAATTCATCCGGGTGCCGCGTGTGACCGACCTCGACGTGGACGGCAACAGCGCCGTTTACGCCGCGAGCTGGAAGGGCGCCTCGTTCACCTGGGTCGGGCCCGAGGTTGGCTTCATTGCCCGCGCCACGCCCAAGGGTTTCAAGCCGGAGCCGATGCCGGATTTCGCGAAGCTGCCCGAGGGCGATCTCGTGAAGCTGCTGGAATCCCCCAGCCACCGTCGCCGCCTGGAAGCGCAGCGCACGCTCATCCGGCGGCAGGCGGCTTCGTCGACGCCGCTGCCGGCGTGGGAACAGGTTGCCGGCCTGGTCACCAACAAGACGAAGCCCAGCGCATCGCGGATCGCCGCGATGTTCGGGCTGAAGCAGGCGTTGGGCACCAATTCGCACGCGACGTTGCTCCGGCTCATTCCCGGCTTCCGCCCGGTCACCGGCCCGATCCGGCTGGAGGAGACCAACACTTTTTCCGGGAGCTGGGACCGCAAGCTGGCGCCCTGGGCGTTGCGCGCGTTGGTGGATCGCGACGACCAATTGGCCGCGGTCCCGGTGCGGGCGACTCAGGTGGCGCTTACCGACGCGTCCCTCATTTCGGCGAATCAGCGCACGCGAAAGGAAGCCATCCTCGCTCTCGGCAAACTCGGCAAACCGCGCGAGACGAAGGCGATCACGTCCTACCTCGACGACCCGGACCCCGTGGTGGCGCACACCGCGTTGCAGACGCTGATCCGGATCAAGGCGGTGGATATCTGCCTCGAACTGGCCGGTCGCACCAACGACGTGCGCAAGAAGGTGCCCCGGATCCGCGCGGACTGCCTGCGGGTGCTCCAGTCCATCCCGGAACCGAAGACCGTCGCGGGCCTGATCGGCCTGCTGGGCGCCGAGACCAACGCCGAACGCCGCGAGGGACTCATCACCGCGCTGTGCCGGCTGCACTTCGTCGAGGGTCCGTGGAAGGGTGATTCCTGGGGCACCCGGCCGGATACCCGCGGGCCGTTCTACCAGCCGGAACCGTGGAGCGAGACGCCGAAGATCGCCGCCGCGCTCAAGGCCGCGCTCGACCGGGCCGACGCCAAGGAAGCCGCCTTCATCGGCCGCGAGCTGGCCCGCCATCGCATCCCCGCCGGCGACGCGCTCGCGAAGCTCATCGCCCGCGCCGAGGCCGAGCCCAGCCTCCTGCCGGCCATCGCCGCGCAGCTTGCCGAAGCCGAGGATGTCCCGGCCAACGCCGTGCCGCTCCTCGTCCAGACCGCGCTTGCCGAGGCCACGGCCGACGCCGCCCGCGCCCAGGCCGTCATCGCGCTGGCGAAGACGGCCCACCCCGACGCCTGGCGGGCGATCCTCACCGCGTTGCCCCGGGTGCAGCAGACGAAGACCGAGAACAACCTCGCCGAGAAGGCCCGCGCCGCGGTGAACAACGCCGGGAAGCTCGACCAGGTCCACGCGGTCTTCGAGGAAGTCGCCCCCAAGCTGGACGGCGCCGCCTCGCAATTGGCCGAGGGCTTCCTGCTGAAACTTGCTTCCCGCAAGGTGGGCGCGCCCGAGGCCCGCGAGGCGGCCGCCAAGTCCTTGGATGCCGGCTGGGCCGACACCAAGCGGCGCGTGCAAATCCTCCGGGCCGCCGCGCAGGTGGGCGACGCCAGCCGCGCGACGCAGTTCGTCGCCGCGCTCGACGATGCCGACGCCGACGTCGCCAAGGCGGCGCAGGAAACCGTGAAGCGGCTGAAGCTCGACCCGGAGAAATTCCGCGCCGAGGCCACGGCGCCCAAGGTCGGCGACCTGTCCGTGGAGGCCGTGCTCACGCAGGTGCTGGCCACGCGGGGCGAGGTCGTCCGCGGCGAACAGCTCTTCGCGCAAGTCGGCTGCAACGGCTGCCACACCGTGAAGGCCGACGAGCCGCTGAAGGGGCCGTTCCTCGGCACCATTGCCGTGACCTACAAACGCCGCGAACTGGCCGAGGCGATCCTGGTCCCGAACAAGACGCTCGCGCAGGGCTTCGTGGCGAACCACTTCGAGCTGAAGGACGGCACGGAACTCGACGGCTTCGTCGTGCGCGAGGCGGCCGACGCCGTGACGATTCGCACCATCACCGCGCAGGAGCAGACCCTCGCGGTGAAGGACATCGCCAAACGCGAGAAGCAGGAGAAATCCCTGATGCCCGAAGGCCTCGCCGCCGGGCTGACGGTGAAGGAATTCGCCTCGCTGCTCGACTACCTCGAAGCCCTGTCGAAGGCGAAGTGAGCGCCGATCTATCCGGGAGCGCGGCTCTCTGAGCCGCGAGTCTCCCCGCCGTCAGGCGGTTGCCGGACGATGTTCCAATTCCAGCGCCCAGCGGCGGCACCACCAGAGCGGCAGGGCGCCGAAGACGCCGAACGAGCAGTCCACCAGCCGCCACCAGAAAGGGATGTCCCGCACGGCGCCGAAGACCAGCGCCCAGGGAATCACGGCCGCGCACGCCAGCAGGCCGAAGTCGTAAAGCCAGCGGTTGCGCACCGGGTCCCGCAGCGCCCCGATGAAGGCGAGTCCGATGGCGACGTGGCCAAACGCCAGCCAGTCGGTTCCATACCAAATGAACGGCGCCTGCACGGATGTCTTCGAGACGCCCGCATACGCCTCGGCCAGCCAGTGCGCGACGAACTCGGGCACCAGGCCGCCGCCACTGAAATCGGCTCCCAGCCAACGTGCCGCGAGGTCGAACTGCGTCTGGATCGGGATCGCCGTCAGCCCGCTCAGGACGAGGCCGACTAGGAAGAGCCAGGTCCAGCGGCGGAGGCGACGGTGCAGGAGGTCGGCGCGGTTGAGTGGCATCTTGCGCGGATGAAAACCTAGTTTGAGGCGGGCTTTGACCAGACAAATACGCGAGCTCCGGCACAATCAACCAAGGCCCGAGACTTAAAGAGAATGTCGGCGCCCAACAGTCCCACTGGGCCCGAACTGTTCGTCGCTCCGATGTTCCAGTCGGTTAGATCGAGCGCCGCGAGACTTGGCTCAACGAGATGAAATGGCCCTAAGGCGAATTCCTTGCACTTCCATCGTCGGATCGGCTGATTGGCGGTAAACAATTGAATCATTGCCGAGTCCTTGCCGGTCGACCGCTGCCCGATTTCCTCCAGGAAGTTTAGAGCGAATGAAGTGTCTGTGGTGGTTGTCGACAAGGCCAGCAGGTGGGTTCTGCCTGAGACCAATGCTGGGAGGCAGATAAAACCATTTGTGTCTGTTGAGGTGCTGACACTGGCAAACCCAACTGCCGTCAACTTATCCGCTAGCTGTTGTGATTGGGTTTCATTGCTTGAAACCGAGGAGATAAACACCTGCTTTCCTCGGAAATCCAACAAGGCCCGGCGGCTGAGAAGAAAGTCCAAGCCAAGGACGATGTCCCAGTCGATTTCGGACGATACTTCCGTAGTGCCGTTCGGGGCGTAATCGGAACCTTCCAAGGTCAAGGCCCCCGCGCCAACCGGCGACGCCCCTCGAATGCGCCTAATGTAAACCGGCGAGTAGTGGTCAAAACACTCCAACGGGACCTGGGTGAACACGTGTCCATCCGCCGAGGTCATCGTGATGACGCCGGAGCGGTCATCGCCAATCCAATGCTTCCGGAGGTGCCTTACCAGGTTGGAACGAACCAATGACACAGGACTCAGGGTATCGATGATGCAGTGCAGTCGGCGGCTCCCGACCTTGGTGTCGATACTGGGAAGTTCATCGCGGCCCGTCCCAAGCCAACGGCTTTGGATCGCTCGGTAGCCTGCTTGGTCCGTGACCGTGGCTACTTCTCGAGCGCGCGGCGGCGCCGCCCTGAGAACGCCCAGGTAAAGTCCAGGCGACGTTCCGGCCAACACCATCAAGAGAAGCAATGTTGTGAGCGCCTTCATCTTGCATAGGTTTAGTCAGGATTCCGTCCCTGTGAAGCATCTGTTCTCCAGCCTTGCTGTAGGCGTTGAGTCAGCATTCCACGCCCACCACAGCGTCAGCAGCACGCCGGTCATCGCCAGCGTGAAGCCCCAGGTGCGCGGGTGTTCCCACGGCCAGAAGAAGCGGCTGAAGATATCGGCCGAGAGCCGGCCCGGGGCAGTGAGCACGCTCCAACTGTTCCAGCGCTGAAAGCGCCCGAGGTAGATGCCAAAGCTCGCCGCCAGCAGTGCGGCCACGGTGAAGCCATGCGCCACCCACGGTCCGCAGCGCGCCGCCACCACCCGGCGCACGACGCGGAGCGACGCGAAACCCAGCGCGGTGCCCAGCAGGGCGAAGTGAAGGAGCAGCATCAGGTCGAGCCACGGCGGCGCCTCGCGGCGCGGATGCCAGTGGAGCACGTCGGTGAGCAGATACGGCGCGTTGGGAAAGAAGAGCAGCCAGGCGATGGCCAACGCGACGTTGACCGGCCGTAACCAAGGCCCGTGCCGCAGCCGGAGCGCAAGCAGTTCGGCGAAGCCCAACGGCAGCCAGGCGAGGAAGAGATTCCAGAGCAGGAACCCAAACTCGAAGTGACCACTGAACCGCCACCGGACGTTCAGCAGCACCAAGCCGAACGCGGTGCCGGCCAACGCGGCCCGATGGCGCAAGGCGAAGTGCCAGAGCCAATCCCAGATCTGTCTGCCAGGGATGCGATGGTTAAACCAAGGAGTCATGCGGCAATGGGGAATCGTTTGCGGACCGGTTCGGCAGCGGGCCGGCTTATCGGGCACCTTCCACCGGCGAATCACCGGCCCGCATGGAATCGCCCCAGTGCTGGAGGAAAAATTTCTTCTCCGTGGGCAGCAACGTGTCCGCCTTGCCGATGATCGGCCGCAACGCGGTGGTCATCTGGAGCGCGACGACGACGAACAGGCAGATCCAGAAGTAGAACGCACCTTCGCTGCGGGCGCCGAGCCGGGCCATGCCCAGGTGCATGAACCGCGCCCCGAACAGCGTCGCGATCAGCCAGAAGACGAGGTGCAGCAAGCCCATTGCCACGACCGATTCGGTGGATTGCGAGAAGACCCACGCCACCGGGCCGAAGCTGACCAGCAGCACCGCCATCAGCGCCAGCAGTCCGGCTACCATCCCGGCCACGTCGACGAAGCGCGCGGTCGAACCCGTGAGGCAGGCGAACACGTAGAGGCTCGGCAGGCAGATGAGGCCGCACACGCCGAGGCCGCCGGCAATCTTGAGCGGCGCGGCCCAGAACTGCACTCCGCCCGAGAATGAGCCGACGATCAGCCCGTAGCCGGCGGCGCCGATCAGCGCGAGCAGGAGCATCAGGCCCGTGAGCTGCCCGGCGCCGGGTTGATGGAGATGGTGGAGCACGCTGCGCGGGCGGCGCAGCAGGGCTTCGAGTGTTCCGCCGATGCCGGAGACCGGGGCGGTTTCGGCGGGGTCAGTGGACGCCTGACCGGGCAAGGCCGGCGGCAGGACGGGAGGGAACGGTTCGGTGTTCATGGGACTGGTGTTGGATGCGAGGCTAACGGTGATGGAGGATCGCAGGACGGCGTGGCCAGCTGCGGAGCGGTAGCGCAGGCTGGTAGCCTGCTGTGTCGCGGATTGGCAATCCGCAGGCGTAGGCGGATAGCAACGCGAAGCCGACTGCCAGTCGGCGAAACAGCAGGCTGCCAGCCTGCGCTACATTGGTGGGCTTCAACGTGATCCTGAACTTTCGATTGGCGTTTCATTCGGTGAAAAGCCGGCGGGCGTTGTAGAGCACGGACTCGAAGAAGTTCCCCTTCAGCGCGTCCTGGCGGAAGAACTGCACGGGCAGGTTGGGCGAGCCGAAGAACGGTCGGGCGATCCAGGTAAGCTGGGTGCCGAGCAGGAGGTTGCCGGCGAGCCAGGCCACCAAGATGCGGGTGGCGACGGTGCGGCTGCCGGCGAGTTCGCGGAGCAGTTGCAGCAGGCGGACATTGGCGGCGATGCCGGCGAAGGCGATCAGCCCGACCTGCGAAAGCTGGATGACGGCGTAGGCATCACGCACCTCGGGCGACGTCAGTGGCGGCACGTTCCACACGAGGAAGAACACCAGCGGGGCAAACGCGGCGAGGATCGTGGCGGCGAGGGTGAAGCTGAGCAGGATGGCGCTGGCCGCCTGGCGCAGCGTCAGGTTCAGGCCGAGCAACGGCGCGAGCACGCCGTTGAGCAGCGCGTTGCCGGCGGTGGTGAGCAGCAGGATGAGCGGGAACTTGATCGCCGTGAACAGCGCCTGTTCGCCGGAACGCCACAGCCCGATGGCCGCCCCGTAGATGCCCGCGCCGACCACGATGACACCGAGGCAGAAGGCGAGGCGCGCGTTGCTCGAACGCTCGACCCAGACGCGGACCGTAGCCGGCTCGCCGCGCAACAGCAGGGGCAGTTGCCGGGGACTCGCCGGGGAGAGGAACGAAGCCATGGGAATTGGGACGTTGGTGGTTCTGGACCGGCCGGACGGCTATTCGGCAGGAGGCTTTGTTCCAAGCGTGTTGGAACGCCGGAGGCGCCGGCGCAGCAGCGCAACAATTCCGTAAAGAGCCAACCAAGGTGCGAACCAGACCAACGCGTAAACCCAACCAAAGAACAGGGCGAACACCATGGCGGCACTGCCCCCCTCGGGTGTTTCGGCGAGCATCGCGCCGCCCAGCACCAGCCCCCACCCGGCGCCCACCATGATCGTCACCACTGCCCACCACGGAAACGGGCGGCGAGGAAACATCCGGAGGGACAAAAGCGCTGGGGGCAAGATGCCGAAAAGGGTTAACAGCAGGGGGGAGAGAATTTCTTTCATGGGCTTTTGCGAAGGGATCGGATGAGCGAAATCATCGGTGCGGCCATCAGCGCCAGCGCGGGCAAGAACAGCGGCCAGTTAAACCGGACCGGGAGCAACTCCCGCAGGGCGGTTTCGCCGCCGCCGGCCACTTGCAGCGCGTCCTGCATGAACACGAACAGCGCCAATCCCGCGCCGACGGTGGCGGCGAGCCAGGACTTCGCCTGGGGCCAGCACTGGCGCGAACAGGTTTCGGTCTGCGTGATCAGGCCGCCCACCCCGATCATGAGCGCGGCGATGAGCGACGGCGCGAGCACGGGTCCCCACCATGGCAGCGGCAGCAGGAACAGGATGTCCCAGTCGAGCGGCGAATGGGGCCAACCGGTCAGCACCTTGAGGAAGGCATAGTAGCCGAGGTCCCACACGCCGAACGCGACGAGGAAATAGCCAAACCGCGCGCGGAAGTTCCAGCCGGCCAGCCAGCCAGCCGCGGCGAGCATGACGATGGTGGCGGCCTCGCGGACGAGTTCGGCGCCGGCCAGTCCGCCCACGATGGGCAGCGGGTTCGGCTGATACGGCTCGATGCGGTCAATCATCGTGCGGAGGTAGAAGACGACCGCGCTCTCGACCCAGGCCATGGCGAGGGCGAAGGCGGTGACGACGAGCAGGCGTTTGCGTTCGGTCATCGGAGGAGGGATTGCGATGGTTCGAGTTGCCGCATTATGACGCCGGAGGCGTCATCCGGGAGCGCGACTCTCTGAGTCGCCAGAGGGGTTTGTGACTCGCGGCTCAGAGAGCCCCGCTCCAGTCGCTTCAACGCCGCCTCGACGGCTTGGATCGTGGAGTCGGGCGTGCTGGTGCCGGCGGTCAGGCCCACCGCGTCCTCGGCCTGGAACCACGCCGGGTCCAGGTCGCCCGCGGTCTGGACATGATGCACCCGGTCGCAGAAACGGCCGCAGGTCGCGACGAGCTGGCGGGTGTTGTTGCTGTGCGCGCCGCCGATGACGATCACGACGTCGCATTGTCGGGCCAATTCCTCGGCGGCGGATTGGCGCTGCTTCGTGGGCTGGCAAACGGTGTCGCGGAACACGACTTCGCTGGCCGGAAAGCGGCGCCGCAGGTGGGCAACCAGTTCCCGGACCCGCGCGATGGGCTGCGTCGTCTGGGAAACGACGCCGAAGGCGGGCCGCTCCGAGAG
>JBIIUN010000617.1:0-2604 GCA_044339945.1 Kapaibacterium sp. (SeqCode) | reverse complement strand
AAAGCCATGGGTGACCTGCTGGTTGGGGAACACGATGCTTTCGAGCAGGTGCTCGCGGGTCACGCGGCCGGCCAGGCCGTCAAGGATCGGACCGGCGTTGCCGCCACCGTCGTTGCCGATGTGATGGCAGCGGGTGCAGGCCACTGCGGGATTCTCGTAGAAGATCTTCCGGCCGCGCGCCGCGTCGCCACCGAACAGCGCCTCGCGATACGGCGTAAGGTGGTCCTGCGGCAGCTTCCACTTGCCGTAGGTTTCCAGGCGTGACTTCACCGCGCCGGCGTTGCGTTTGGCGGCGGCCTCGACGAGGTCGAGCATCACCTCGTTGGCGACCTCGCGCTTCATCAGCTTGTCCATCCATTCGGCGAGGATGGCGTCCGCGGCGTCGGACTTGAGGTCGCCCAGCGAGGCGAAGGCGGACTGCTGCTCGGCGAGCGAACCGGCGGTGAGCTTGGCCGCGAGCTGACCGCCGGCGTCGTTGGGATTGAGTTCGGCGCTGAGTTTGGACGCGGCCAAGCGCAGCGGTTCGGCGGAATCCTGGGCGGCAAACGCGAGCAGATGTTCGACTTCGGATTTCCGGCTTTCGATTTGGGAGAACGCGCGGAGGGCGGCGGCGCGGGCGTTGGCCGGGGCGGCGGAATCCTTCACCACGGCGACAAGGCGCGGGGCGGCATCGGTCAGCTTCAGCCGGGCGACGGCCTCGGTGGTGGCGATGAGGAGCGGCTCGTTGTAGCCGCCGACGTGAGGAGGCGGATTGGCCGCCGGTTGGTCGCCCGTCTGCCTCGTGACCTCGGCGGCTACGAGTTGAGGCAACACCTTGCCCAGCGCTTCCCTCGCCGGTTGGGCATCCCGCTCGGGCAAGGGCCGGTAAGTGCCCACGATGCGGTCGCGCGGATGCGGTTGGGCCCAGGTGCCGAGGGCGAACAGGGCTTCGGTGCGGATGAGTTCCGGCAGGTCGGTGCGGGTGGCCAGGACGGCAAGGCGCCGGGCGGACTCGGCGGTGCCGACGCGGAAGTTGGCGTTCACGACGCGCAGGAGCATTGGCGTGAGGTGGTCCACCGGGGCGTTGGTCCACGGCAGCGGTTGGTCGGCGCGGACGTCGCGGATGGCGAGTGGGACAGGCATCCTGCCTGTCTGACGGGCTTCCAGCCCGTCGGGGCCGGCACTGGGGCTGGAAGCCCCGGAGACAGGCTGGAAGCCTGTCCCACTACGGGGCAGCGCGGCGAACTGCTTCAGCAGGGCGTCGAGCTTCGCGGGCTCGGCGAGGGCGGCGAGGGCGGGCAGCGCGTTGGTGATGGGCACGTCGTTGATGGCCCGGGCGGCTTCGAGGACAATCAGCGGGTCGGGATCGGAGAGAGCCGTGGCGACTCCCTTGTCGGCGAGTCGGCGCTGCGTCAGCAGGCCCGCCAGGCGCAAGGTGCGATCGGAAGATTTCGTGAATCGGTCGAGACCAAAATGAAGGTTGGCCTCCACGGAGGCCAGGGCGTTTGCAGCGGCATTCAGCAAGACAGCGTCAACCGGGTGCTTGGTCAGCATCGTCGCGATGTCAGGCCCCGGATTTACGAGTTGGTTGGGCGGACCTCCTTGAGAACTCTGCGGCGGTCCATCCGTCAAGGCGTCGCGCACTTGCAGCGCCGGATGGCGCGTCCGCCGATAGGACACGCGATGGAATGCGCCTGCAAATCGACCGATGGCATCCAGCGCAGCGCGCCTCACAGCGGGCGAGGGATCCCCCTTGGCCAATTGATACAACGGATCACGGTAGCCGCTGGCCTTACCTTTGAGATGGTCGGCCGCGCTTCCGTAAACTGGCTGCTCGATGGCGTGGAATATCAGCGCCTCGGCGAACAGACGGGCTGCCTCAACGCGGACCTGCGGATCGGTCTCCTCCCACAACGGAATCAACGATTCAAACTCAGCGGCGAGCTGGGTGGTCGGAGTCTTTCGACCGATCTGAGCAAGGCTGCGAATCGCATGCAGCCGCGCGAACTGGTTCTTCGACTCAAACGCCACCTTCTTCAATCCGTCGAACGACTTCGGCCCGCGCGCCGCCAGTTCGAACTGCGCTTCCTGCCGCACGCGCATGTCGCGGTGGGCGAGCAGGCCGAGCAGTTCCTTTTCGCCGCGCTTCGCGAAGCCTTCGCCGAGCAGCTTGGCGGTTTCCTGCACCACCGGGTCGGCGATGACGCCGGGGAAGTAGGCGCGGTAGAGGCGGCCCTTGTTGCTCTTGGGCCAGCCTTCGTGCCAGTCGGCGAAGAAGATCGCTCCGTCGGGGGCGAGGTCCACGTCGGGCACAAGCGAGTTCCACACGAACTCGTCGTGCGCCACGAGTTCATAGCTCGCGCCGGCGGGACGCACCTTCAGCGAATAGAGTCCGCTCTTGGCGCTGGTGCCCTTGAAGTAGGCGAGCAGGAAGCGGCCCTTCAGCTCCTCCGGTAGGCTGGTGCCGTAGTCGTAGACCAGCCCACTCGGGCCGTCGCTGATATTGGCGATGGGCGGCATGACGTAGGCGGCCTGGCCCTCGAAGTGGGGCACCCAGAGGCGCTCCATGTTCCACATGCCGGCGTTGCCGAGCGGCGCGTGCTGGTGACCGACCCGCCAGCCGGA
>JBIIUN010000616.1:0-2606 GCA_044339945.1 Kapaibacterium sp. (SeqCode) | reverse complement strand
CCGTGACCCGGCGACCGGCGAGCGCGTTACATTCACGCTCGAACCCTTGGCTGCCGATCAGGAACTCACCGGGGCCATCGGCGGCATCCCGTATTGGGAAGGCGCCTGCCGGGTGCTCGACGCCCAGGGCCGGGAAGTCGGCCGGGCCTTCATGGAACTGACGGGCTATGCCGGCACGATGCAGGGCCGGCTTTGATCAGGCGGTTTCGTCCCCGGCCGCGACATCAGCCGGCATCACGTCGCAGCCGATTTCCGCCGGGTGATCAATGGCCAGGAAGTCGCCGGGAAACCGCCGGAGCCGCCACACCATCCACACGTCGCCGGCGCACACCCCCATCGTGATCCCGGCAAAGGCCGCCATGCCGTCAGAGGGATACTCCAACATGAGAGCCAGGGCGAGGATGCCGGTGACGAACAACGGCAGCAGGCTGCCGAACCGGTAGTGGGAGAGACGCACCGGGATCGTGCAGTGGCAAAACGGCATGAGCGCATGCCACACGACGCCGAAGCGGAACGCCGTGGCCGGCACCCGGGCCACTGAGATCAGGGCAAAGGCATGCAACGCCTCGTGCACGACCGAAAGGACCACCAGGCCGGCCAGCAAACCGAGAATGTGCACCGGTTGGATCAGGGTGTAACCCGGCTGCTGGCGCGCGATGAGCACCATCGCCAACGACAGCAGGATGACCACGAGGCTCCCCACCACGTTGGCCGTCAGCTTCTCAATCCGGACCTGGGTAATACGATTCAATTGTCCCCCTTGCCGCCGTTCCTCCCGGCGGCGGATGACACCGTAGGAAACCGGCGCCAGGACTGGCATCGCTAGATTTAGCGATGCCTCCGGAAGGGGGAGCGTTGAAGGCTCAGGCCGGCTCCGCAATCAGGTCGTAGTCCGTGTGGCCGACGATCTTGACCTTGGCAAACTTCCCGACCGGGAGTTCCCCGCGGACGTAAACCCGGCCGTCAATATCCGGCGCGTCGGCCTCGCCGCGGGCGACGAGGTATTTCCGGGAGCCCAGCTTCCGGTCCGCCTTCGGGGAGGCACCGGACCGGAGCAGGCCGTGTTCCCACGAACTGACTCGGGCGGCCTCGATTTGTTTGGCCGTGGCTTCGCCCTCGACCAGCACCTTGAGCGTGCGGCCGACGAACGATTCCGCCACCGCGACCGCCACCTCGTGCTGCGCGGCCATGGCCTGCTCGCGGCGCTTCTGCCGCTGCTTAGGGGTGAGCTGGCTGGCCATCTTACCCGCAATCGTGCCGTCTTCCTGCGAGTAGGCGAAGACTCCGAGGCGCTCAAACCGGGTCTCGCGGATGAAGTCGAGCAGCGTGCGGAAGTGGGTTTCCGTCTCGCCGGGGAAGCCGACGATGAAGGTGGTCCGCAAGGCGATGCCCGGGACCCCGGACCGGATCCGCGTGATCAGGTCACGGATGTATTGGCCGGAAGTTTCCCGGCGCATCCGGGACAGCATGTCGTCGTGGATATGCTGGAGCGGCATGTCCACGTAGCGGGCGACTTTGCGGCAGTCGGCGATGGTCTCGATCAGCTCGTCGGTCCAGTGGGCGGGATGGGTGTAGAGCAGCCGGATCCAGAAGTCGCCCTTCAGCCCGTTCAGCTCCCGCAGCAGGGTGCACAGCGTCGTCGCGTCGGCCGCCAACGTCTTGGTGGCGGCGGTGAACTTCTCGGGGGAAGAGATGGCGCGGCTGTGGTTCGGCCGCAGGTCGAGGCCATAGTAGGTCGAATCCTGGGAGATCAGGTTCAGCTCCTTCACGCCGTCCTTCAGCAGCGCCTTGGCTTCGGCGACGATGTCGGCCTGGCCGCGGCTCCGGTGCGAGCCGCGCATGCGCGGGATGATGCAGAAGCTGCACGGATGATTGCAGCCCTCGGCGATCTTCACGTAGGCAAAGTGCTTCGGGGTCAGCCGGAATCGGGGGGTGTCGTAATGCGGGATGTAGTTGGGCCGGACCGTGACCTGCGTGGCCGGCGCCTCGGCCTTCAGGGCGATAACCTGCTTGGTCTTCCCGAAGCGGGCGGTGCCACGCAGCCCCTCCTCGTGCTCGTGGTGGTCGTGTCCCTTGGCCGAATCCAGCTCGGCGAGCTTGGCCTTGAGGGCAGACTTGCGTTTGCCAGCCGCCGGCACCGGCGCAGCGACCTTGGCGGTCCGGGCGGCGATGGCCTGTTCGACCAACTGGCCGACCTGCTCGACCTGATCGATGCCCATGAAGACATCCACTTCCGGCATCAGCTTCGGCAGTTCCTCGCGGAAACGCTGGGGCATGCAGCCGGACACGATCACCGCCTGGCCGGGACGGGTCTGTTCGCGGAAGGCGGTGGATTCAAAGATGGTGTCGACGCTTTCCTCCTGCGCCGCGTCGATGAACGAACAGGTGTTGACGATGACGGCGTCGGCCTGGGCCGGATCATTCACGATCTGGACGCCGCTCTTGAGCAACGAGCCGAGCATGATCTCGGCATCCACCAAGTTCTTGGCGCAACCCAGGGAAATCAGACCCACGCGACGGGGGGCGGGGGCAACCGCGGGGGCGGCTTTCGGCACTTTCATGGACGGGCAAAGTAGCCCGTGGGCGGCCCGGTGAGCAATGCCGCT
>JBIIUN010000615.1:0-2611 GCA_044339945.1 Kapaibacterium sp. (SeqCode) | reverse complement strand
GTGTTTGAGCGCATCCAGGCCGTGGCGCCGCTGCCGACGACGGTGCTGATCACGGGCGAAAGCGGCACGGGCAAGGAACTCGTCGCGAAGGCGATCCACCAGCTCAGCCCGCGGGCCAAGGCGCCGTTGGTCACGGTGCATTGCGCGGCGTTGCCGGCGACGTTGCTGGAGGCGGAACTGTTCGGCCACGAACGCGGCGCCTTCACCGGCGCGCACGAACGCCGGATCGGGCGGGTGGAGCAAGCCCAGGGCGGCAGCCTGTTCCTCGACGAGATCGGCGAGATCGACGCGACCACGCAGATCAAGCTCCTGCGGTTCCTCGGCGAGCGGACCTTTGAACGGCTGGGCTCGAGCAAGACTCAGACGTCGGACGTGCGCCTCATCACCGCCACCAACAAGGACCTGCTCGCGTTGTCCCGCGAGGGCAAGTTCCGCGACGACCTGTATTACCGCCTGTCGGTGGTGCCGATCCACCTGCCGCCGCTGCGGGACCGCATCGGGGACATTCCGTTGCTCGCGAATTCCTTCCTCCGCGAACTCGCCGGCGAATACGGCAAGCCGGTGAAGTCCTACTCCACCGAGGCGCTGGAGCTGATGCTGCATTACCGCTGGCCCGGCAATGTGCGGGAATTGCGGGCGGCGGTGGAACATTCGCTGGTGCTGTGCCGCGGCGACCAAGTCACCGCCCGGGACCTCCCTCCGGCCGTGCGCACCCCCGTGGTCGTGGCGACGGAAGCGGCGACGCGGCAGGCGCTCTCCACCGGCAAACTGACGATGAAGGAGGCTGAGCGGCAGTTGCTCATCCACGCGCTCCAGGAGGCCAAGGGCAACCGGACCGAGGCGGCCCAGAAGCTCGGCATCAGCCGGCGGACCCTGCACCGTCGGCTGCACGAGTTCGGCCTCGAGGAATTCTGGGGCGGCTCGGGTCCCGCCCCGGAGGAGCCGGCGGCGCCATGATTCGGGCGGAACTGCGGCTTCTCTTTCGGCGGAGTTCGTGCACAGGCTTGGGGACACGTTTCGCATGAAGGCACCGCCGAGAGGGATCCAGGAGTTTATCCACTTTATCGAGGAGGGCCGGGGCGCGGCCATGCTCCGCTGGTTCCTGGTTCTCATCTCCGTTGGCTTTGCCTCGGCCGTCTACCAGATGACCGAGGCGCGAAACTTTGCCGCCCCGGAGGCGATGGACACCGCCCAGCTGGCCCGCAATCTCGCGGAGGGACGCGGATATACGACCTCCTTCATCCGCCCCATCAGCCTGCACTTGGTGCGGGAGAAGGTGCGGGAGTCCGGCGGCGATCCGCGGACCATCCTCGAATACGTCCATCCGGACCTCGAAAACCCGCCCGTGTATCCGGTGCTGCTGGCCGGCGTCATGAAGGCGCTGCCGGCGGCGCAGCGGTCGGCCTTGCCGGACGACGAATACAACCGGCGACCCTTCGCCGAAGTGGTCATCGGCGGACTGAACCTCGGCCTGTTTGCAGCCGCCGCGCTGCTGCTGTTCCGGCTGGGGCGCACGCTGTTCAACTCCGGCATTGCCTGGCTGGCCACGCTGCTGTTCCTGGGCACGGAACTCTTCTGGAAGTTCGCCAACTCCGGGCTTTCCACCCACCTGCTCATGGTGCTCGTGCTGCTGGTGGTGCGGGTTTGGGTGGCGCATGACCGGGCGCGCAGCAGCGACGCACCCGCCGCGCCGCGGAACCGCTTCCTGCTGGCGGCCCTCCTGGGCGGGCTGCTGGGCATCCTGGCGCTCACGCGCTATTCCGCGGGCTGGTTGCTCGTGCCGTTCCTGGTGCTGTTCGGCTTTGGCGGACGCCGCGCGCATTGGCCGTCGTTCCTCGCCGCCTTTGCCGCCTTCCTGGTGGTGCTGACGCCGTGGACGGTCCGCAATTACCGGCTCAGCGGCCTGCCGTTTGGCACCGCCACGTTCGCCCCCCTCACCGCCACGGAGTCGTTTCCCCGGGACCGGTTGGAACGGTCGCAGAATCCGGTGTTCCGGACGATGGACCGGCTGGAACCGGTGCGGAAAATCATCGTCAACGCGATCACGGTCATCGAGGACGACGCGCCGCGCGTGACGGGCAACTGGGTCACCGCCTTTTTCCTGCTGTGCCTGCTGGTGCCGCTGAACTCGCCGACGGTGTCGCGGCTCCGCTGGCTGCTGGCCGGCATGCTGGCCATCCTCCTGATCGCCCAGGCGTCCGTGCGATCCGCGGCTTGGGCCCTTTCCCCGGTCGTGAACGGGGAAAACCTGCTCGTGATCCTGTCCCCGCTGCTGATCCTCTACTCGGCGGCCATGCTGGAGTTTGCCCTCGACCGCATCGCCTGGCCCGTGCTGCTCCTGCGCCGTCTGGTGACCGGCGGCCTGATCCTCTTCTTTTCCAGCCCGCTCCTGCTGTCCCTGCTGCCGCCCAAGAAATTCACCGCGCAGGAACCGTTCTACCGGCCCAGCGTGGTGCGGACGCTGGCGGACTACAGCCCGCCGGGAACGCTGACGATGAGCGACGCCCCGTGGTCGATGGCGTGGTATGGCCTCCGCGACTGCGTGTGGGTTTCCCTGCGGGTCGAGGACGAACCCGACGCCAATCTGGCCAACCAGCGTGAGGACTTCTTC
>JBIIUN010000614.1:0-2612 GCA_044339945.1 Kapaibacterium sp. (SeqCode) | reverse complement strand
GCGTGCGAAAAGTCCTCGGAGTCGTCGGCAACGAGGATACCGGGGATCCGGTGCCGAAGTTCACCGTCCAGTGGGCCCTCGGCGACGAGCAGAACTTCCTATCATGGTCCGACTCCGATCGGAAGGAATTCACCGACCCGGAGGGCCACTTCACGCTCGAACTCAATGACGAGCAGCACAACGTCATCCGGGTCGAAGCCGACGACTTTGAGCCCCGGCAAGTGCTGCTGCCCCCCGCGCAAAAAGACCACGTGCAGGTGGTGGTCCTGCTGAAGCCGTCGCCCCAACCGCACGGCTTGGTGGTCAATGCCAACGGCGAACCCCAGCCGGGCGTCACCGTCGCGTTGTCCGGCGGCCAGAATCACGTCCAGCTCGCGCGCGGCAAGCTGACCAGCTTCAACCCCGGCGCGGGTGGCGTGCAGGTCACGGATGCGCAGGGCCGGTTCAAGCTGCGTCCCACGGTCAGTCCCGGTCGCGTGGTGGCGGCGTCCGACACCGGTTATGCCCAGCTGCCTTGGGCGCAATTCCAGCAGGAACCCACCCTCGTGCTGCGTCCGTGGGGCCGGATCGAGGGAACGATCTTCTCCAAGGGCAAACCCATCGCGGGCCGGAAGGTGCTGCTCACGGTCCAGCAACCGGGCACCTTCGACAACTTCCACACGGACTTCAGTGCCTATCAGGCCACCTCCGATGAGCAGGGGAAATTCGCGATCGAACGGGTGCCGCCCGCCCATTGCACCGTGGTGCAGTTGGTCCAGACCTCCCCGAATTCTTGGCTCCACGCCAATCCGACCCCGGTTGAGGTGCTGCCCGGCGAAACGACGGTCGTGGAACTGGGCAACCGCGGCGCCACGGTCACCGGCCGGGTCCGCGCCGGCAATGTGCTCGCGGACAAACCGGGCGCCCAGCTCATGGTCATGCTGAGCACGCCGTATCCTCAGCCTCCCGATGAATTGGGGGATCAGGCCGCGATCACTGCCTGGTATCAATCCGACGCCTTCAAGCAAGCCCACCAACGGCACCGGAACTACAATGCCGTGCCGGAGGCGGACGGCTCGTTCACCTTCGACGGCGTCGAGCCGGGTAGCTACACGCTGACGGCCAACGCCGACTGGCCGAAACCCGAGGGCAAGTCGTGGGAACGGGAGCAACTCGGCCGCACCTCGCAGCCCTTGGTGATTCCGGAAAACGCGGCCCAATCCGCCGGCACCGTCGACGCGGGCGACCTGGAACTGAAGCCCGCCACGCCGCCCCCCAGCACGCCGCCGGAGCCCTGAGCGGAGGGAGCCCCCTCACCCGGGCGCATCTTTTCATCGTGGTAGGGCGGCCGCCCCGCGCCCCGCGCGGAGCGCCGGGGCGCGGAACCCGCAGCGTGGCGTCGATCCGCCCCACGATGCGAACTGCCGCCCTCCGCTCCGCTCCGGGCGGGGAAGGCGCAGCGCGCCTTCCCCACCCAACCTGCCGGGTTCGACCTCGATGTCCGAATGCGCCGCCTCACCCGCTTGCGGGCGTGACCGCTTTCCCTCCCCTGCCCTACGCTGCGGTCACCGGATGAACCGCATCGTCAACCTCGCCGCCTACAAGTTCGCGCCGCTCGGCGAACTTCGCCCGCTGCGCGCCCGCCTGCTCGAACTCTGCCGCGGCTGGGAGCTGCGGGGCACGATCCTGCTCAGCCCCGAGGGCATCAACCTGTTCATCGCCGGCGCCGCGGACCGCATTGAACTGCTCCTCGCCGAACTCCGCTCCCTGCCGGGCCTCGCGGGCCTGACGCCGAAATACAGCGAGACCGACCATCAGCCCTTCGCCCGCATGCTGGTGCGGCTCAAGAAGGAGATCATCGCGTTCGGCGTCGAGGGCATCGATCCCGCCCGGCGCACTTCGCCCAAGCTGTCCGCCCGGGAACTCAAGCAATGGCTCGACGAAGGCCGGCCGGTCACGCTGCTCGACACGCGCAACGACTACGAAGTCCGCCTCGGCACCTTCCGCCACGCCTTGCCCATCGGCGTGGACCATTTCCGCGACTTCCCGGCCGCGGTCCGCCGCCTGCCGGACACGCTCAAGGAGCAGCCCATCGTCATGTTCTGCACCGGCGGCATCCGCTGCGAGAAAGCCGGCCCGTTCATGGAGCGCGAAGGCTTCCGCCAAATCTACCAGCTCGACGGCGGCATCCTGAAATATTTCGAGGAATGCGGCGGCGCCCACTACGACGGCGAGTGCTTCGTCTTCGACCAGCGTGTGGGCGTGGACCCGGCGCTGCACGAGACGGATTCCGTCGTGTGTTTTGGCTGCCAGAGCCCGCTGACCGAGGCCGAGCAGGAGGACCCGCGTTACGTGCCGGGCCGGACCTGCCCGTATTGCTTCCAGACGCCCGCGGAAAAGGCGGCCGAAGCGCTCGCCTGCCGGCAGGCCGCCGTGGACCGCGCGTTCAGTCCGCTGCCGGGCAGCGTGCCTTACGACAATTTCCGCCCGGTCAATGTTCCCCAAGCCTGCGACTGCGCGACGCTGGTGGACGCGTTGGCCGCCGTCGTCCGCCATATCCCGGCGCCGGAATGGGCCCGCCAATGCGAACTCGGCCTGGTGCTCAACGACCGCGACGAGCCGATGGCGCCCGA
>JBIIUN010000613.1:0-2632 GCA_044339945.1 Kapaibacterium sp. (SeqCode) | reverse complement strand
CGGTCACGCCGAATGATCCCGTGCGCGTCTATGATTGCTCCGGGCCGTGGGGCGATCCCGCGTTCGCCGGCACGTCCGAGCAAGGTCTGCCGGCGTTGCGGCGTGAGTGGATTCTGAAGCGCGGTGACGTCGAGGAGATCGACGGTCGGGAAATGAAACCGCAGGACAACGGCTACCTCTCCGGCAAGCACGCCGAATACGCCAGCAAGGCGGAGAAGAATCGTCTCATCGAATTCCCCGGGCTCACGTCGCAGCGCCGTCGGCCGTTGCGCGCCAAGGCTGGCAAAGTCGTCACGCAACTCGCTTACGCCCGCGCCGGCATCGTCACGCCGGAGATGGAGTTCATCGCCATCCGCGAAAACCTCGGCCGCGCCAAGATCGCCGAGATGTCGAAGGACATCGTCCGTAACGACCTCAACAAGCAGCACGCCGGTTCATCGCAGCTCGGCCAGAGCCCTTACACGCCCAGCATTTTCAATCGTTTCCCCCAGCGCATCCCCGCGCAGATCACCCCCGAGTTCGTGCGCGATGAAGTCGCCGCCGGCCGCGCCATCATCCCGAACAACATCAATCACCCCGAGTCCGAGCCGATGATTATCGGGCGCAACTTCCTCGTGAAGATCAACGCCAACATCGGCAACAGCGCCGTCGCGTCGAGCATCGAGGAGGAAGTCGAGAAGATGCGCTGGGCCACCAAGTGGGGCGCGGACACCGTCATGGACCTCTCCACGGGCAAGAACATCCACGCCACGCGCGAATGGATTCTCCGCAACTCGCCCGTGCCCATCGGCACAGTGCCGATTTACCAGGCGCTCGAAAAAGTCGGTGGCAAAGCCGAAGACCTCACTTGGGAACTCTTCCGCGACACCCTCATCGAACAGGCCGAGCAAGGCGTGGATTACTTCACCATTCACGCCGGTGTGCTGCTGCGCTTCGTGCCGCTCACCGCGAACCGCATGACCGGCATTGTCTCGCGCGGCGGCAGCATCATGGCCAAATGGTGTCTCGCGCATCACCAGGAGAATTTCCTCTACACCCACTGGGACGACATCTGCGACATCATGGCCGCCTACGACGTCGCGTTCAGCATCGGCGATGGCCTGCGCCCCGGGTCGATTGCCGACGCCAACGACCAGGCGCAATTCGGAGAACTCCAGGTGCAGGGCGAACTCACCCGCCGCGCGTGGGCCAAAGGCGTGCAAGTCATGAACGAAGGCCCGGGCCACGTGCCCATGCACATGATCGAGGAAAACATGGCCAAACAACTCGAGTGGTGCGGCGAAGCGCCGTTCTACACGCTCGGACCGCTTACCACCGACATCGCGCCCGGCTACGACCACATCACCAGCGGCATCGGCGCGGCGATGATTGGCTGGTATGGCTGCGCGATGCTCTGCTACGTCACGCCCAAGGAACACCTCGGCCTGCCGAACAAGAAGGACGTGAAAGACGGCGTCATCGCCTACAAGATCGCCGCGCACGCCGCCGACCTGGCGAAGGGCCATCCCGGCGCGCAATACCGCGACAATGCGTTGAGCAAGGCGCGCTTTGAATTCCGCTGGGAAGATCAATTCAACCTCAGCCTCGACCCGATCACCGCGCGCGAGTTTCACGACGAAACCCTGCCGCAGGAAGGCGCAAAGACCGCGCACTTCTGCTCCATGTGCGGCCCGCACTTCTGCTCGATGAAGATCACCGAGGACGTCCGCAAATACGCCGCCGAACAAGGCATCGCCGAGGAAGAGGCGTTGAAGAAAGGGATGGAGGAGAAGTCGAAGGAGTTTGTGGAAAAGGGCGCGGAGGTTTACGCGAAAGCGTAACGACGGGCCTGTGAAGGGCATTGGAATGAAAGCGAAGCTGTCCCCCAAGCAACGCGACGAGTTGCTGGCGGCATTGCAGGCGCGGTTTGAGGGCAACCCGGGGCGTCACCCGGGTTTGGCTTGGGCCAAGGTGCTGGCGAGGTTGGAGGCCAGGCCCGACAAGGTGTGGTCACTCGCGGAAATGGAACGCACCGGCGGCGAACCGGATGTCGTCGGTCACGACCAGAAGTCGGGCGAGGTCGTCTTCATGGATTGCGCGCCGGAAAGTCCGGTCGGCCGGCGCAGCGTGTGTTACGACCGCGAGGGCTGGCTCGCGCGCAAGGAGGCGCGTCCCGAGACAACCGCGATGGACCTCGCGGCGGAGATCGGCGTCACGCTGTTGACGGAGGCGGAATACCTCGCGCTGCAGCAGCTCGGCGAATTCGATCTCAAGACCTCGAGCTGGATCGCGACGCCGCCGGACATCCGCGTGCGGGGCGGGGCGTTGTATGCGGAGCGGCGTTACGGGCGCGTGTTCGTGGGGCACAACGGCGCGCAGTCGTATTTCGCCGTGCGGGGCTTCCGGGGCTCGCTCCGGGTGTGACGACGTGGCGGCGGTGCCCCGGCCTGATCACCGCCATCCACGCCTCGGGGCTACCGGCAAAACACCTCCGGGCGCGGCTGGGCAACACCCCGGGTGACTCCCTCGCCCTGCGAGGCACGAGCGGGGAGAGGGTGGGGGAGAGCAACGGTGTTGGATGGCAAGGGGGTTAGGCGGTTTTCGGGGTTGGGGATTCGGCCTTGGGCTGGAGGACGCGGTTCATCTGGAGGAG
>JBIIUN010000612.1:0-2634 GCA_044339945.1 Kapaibacterium sp. (SeqCode) | reverse complement strand
AGGCCCTCGGTGAGTTCATCCTCTTCCTCAATCCCGACACGATCTCCAACGAGGCGGCCTACCTCCATTGTTTGCGGCGGTTGCAGGCGGAGCCCGACATCGGCGTGATCTCCCCCAAGCTCGTCATGTTGGACGGGGAAATGGACCTGGCCTGCCGGCGGTCCATCCCTACGGTCTGGGATGGGTTTTGCCGGGCGTTGGGGCTGGCCAGCAAGTTTCCTCGGGTCGCCCTGTTTGCCGGCTACAACCTGACCCACCTGCCGGACGACGAAACCTACGAGGTCGGCTCGGTCAACGGGGCCTTCATGCTGTGCCCACGCCGGGCCCTGCTCCGGGTCGGGGTGTTCGACGAGCAATTCTTCATGTATGGGGACGACCTCGACCTGAACTATCGCTTCCGCAAGGCGGGCTTCCGCGTCGTGTATGACGGGCGGGTAAAACTGATCCACATCAAGGGGGCCAGTTCGTCGAAGGAGGCGGACAAGATGGCCCGGGCGGTTTTCGGTGCGACGCGACAGTTCTACCTCAAGCATTTCAATCCGCATGGCTCCTGGCTCGTCGGCCTGAAGTATGCACTGTTGTTCGGCGCGTGGGAAAAACTGGCGGCCCTGAAGGCGCGGCTGAAGGGCTACCGGCGCGCTCGGCCGCTGTAAGCGCGCAACACATTTACTTTACATGAAAGGGATCATCTTGGCGGGGGGCGCTGGGTCGCGGCTGTTTCCGCTGACGCTGGTGGCGTCGAAGCAGCTGCAGCCGGTGTATGACAAGCCGATGGTGTATTACCCGTTCACGACGCTGCTGGAGGGCGGGGTGCGGGAGTTCTGCCTGATCTCGACGCCGCAGGACCTGCCGCGGTTCCGGCAGTTGCTCGGGGACGGCTCACGCTTCGGCGTGACCATCGACTACCGGGAGCAGGCCAAACCCGAAGGCATCGCGCAGGCCTTCCGAATTGCCGAGTCGTTCATCGGCCGCGACCCGGTAACCCTCATCCTCGGCGACAACATCTTTTGGGGCGGCGACGTGTTCACCCGGGCCTTCGGCGAGTTCAAGGCCGGCGCCACGATCTTCGGCTACCACGTGCAGGATCCGGAGCGCTACGGCGTGGTCGAGTTCGACGCGGCGGGCAAGGCGGTTTCGATCGAGGAAAAGCCGAGGCAGCCGAAGTCGAACTACGCCGTGCCGGGGCTCTACATCTACGACAACCAGATCGTGCAGATCGCCCGGGACCTGAAGCCGGGCGCCCGGGGCGAGCTGGAGATCACCGACGTGAACCTCGAATACCTCCGGCGCGGCGAGCTCCGGGTGTTCCGGCTGGAACGCGGCTTCGCCTGGCTGGATGCCGGCACGAGCAGCAGCCTGCACGAGGCCAGCGCCTACGTGCAGACGATCGAAAAGCGCCAGGGCGTCAAGATCGGCTGCCCGGAAGAGGCGGCCTTCCGCAGCGGCATCCTGAATTTGGCCCAGTTCCAGGGCGTGGTGAACGCCATGCCCAAGTGCGAATACCGTGCCTATCTCGAAGCAGTCGTCGCCGAAGCCGGCCGGCGCTGAACCTCCCCTCCTCACCCTCGCTCCTGCGCTTCTCCCATGATCCTGCTCCTTGGTGCCACCGGTTACATCGGCCAAGCCTTCGCCACAGACCTCACCCGCCGCGGCGCGCCTTTCCGGGCGTTGTCCCGCCGCGAGGTGGACTACACCCGCTTCGAACCGCTGCTCGCCCTGCTGCGGGAACTGAAGCCCGAGTTCGTCGTCAACTGCGCCGGCTACACCGGCAAACCCAACGTGGACGCCTGCGAAAGCGCCAAGGCCGACACGTTGCTGGGCAACGCCCTGCTGCCCCAGACCCTCGCCCACGCCTGCGCCGCAGCCGGCGTGCCGTGGGGCCATGTCTCCTCCGGCTGCATCTACACCGGCGCCAAGGTCCGCGACGACGAGGGCGTGTGCCATGTCGAGCCCGACCTCACCGAACCGGGCGTGCACCGGCTGATCCTGGAAAAGCGCGACCGCGTCCACGGCTTCACCGAGCTGGACCCGCCCAACTTCAGCTTCCGCGCCCCGCCGTGCAGCTTCTACAGCGGCACCAAGGCCCTCGGCGAGGAAGCCATCGCCGGGGTCGGCCGGAGCTACGTGTGGCGCCTGCGCATCCCGTTCGACGAGTTCGACAGCCCGCGCAACTACCTCAGCAAGGTGCAGCGTTACTCGAAGGTCTACGACAACGTGAACGCGATCTCGCACCGGGCGGACTTCGTGCGGGCCTGCCTCGACTGCTGGTTCCAACGCGTGCCCTGGGGCACCTACAACGTGACCAACCCCGGCTGGGTGACCACGCGCGAAGTAGTTGCACTGGTGCAGAAGCACCTCGCGCCGGACCGGAAGTTCGAGTTCTGGGAAAACGACGCGGAGTTCTACCAGGTGGCCGCCCAGACCCCGCGCTCCAACTGCGTCCTCGACACCGCCAAGCTCACCGGCGCGGGCATCAAGATCCGGCCGGTGGAGGAGGCGCTGGAAGAATCCCTCCGGAACTGGCGGCCGGAGAAATGAACAACGGAGGGACCAAGCCTCGCTCCTTAACCCATCCTTCTTCGCACCCTTCGCCCCTTCGCTGCTAACCCACCCATGAACCTCCTCATCACCGGC
>JBIIUN010000611.1:0-2638 GCA_044339945.1 Kapaibacterium sp. (SeqCode) | reverse complement strand
ACCTTTACTCCGGGGACAACCAGGAATGGCTCCCGCCGATCCAGGCCACGATCCCCGGGGGCGAGACGTGCTGGCGCCCGTTCCTGTTCCGTTATGCCGCCAATCCCGGCAGCTTCGATTGCCCGACCGAGAAGACCGACGTTTACGCCGCCGCCCGCTCCGCCAGCCAGAAGACCGGCCCGGGCAATCGCACGCTGCTCGGCCAGTTCCGGGACGCCGAACTGGACATCCCCAGCGGCCTGGGCGCGGTGAACGTCCATTGGACCGATCCCAGGAGTTCGCCGCCATTCGGCCGGCCCGCCGGCTACGAGAACAATCTGTGCCGCTGGTCGTCGGTCGACCGCCCGTCGCAACTGATCCTCTTCGGCGACGGCCACAGTGACGTGAACGGCGTCTGGCCGCGGGACCGCTGGTGGATCTGGAAGGAGTTGGGCGACCCGCGCGCCGCCGGGTTCAACCGCGTGGCGCAACGCGACAAGGGCGCCACCCGGCATCAGGGCAAGTCCAACTACGGATTCGCCGACGGCAGCGGCCAGTTGCTCAACGCCGGCCGGATTCCCTGCAACACCAACGAGTGCTGGTGGTCCGCCAAGGCCGATCCCCACTGAGGTCCGACCATGGGCGAAAACCGGAACAACGCGGTCAAGCTGGCGGGTGCCGTCGCGATCCTGGCGGTGGCGGGAGTCCTTTTCTGGAGGTTTGCCCGCGAGAGTGCCGGGGATTCCGAGAAGGCCTTCTTCTACGACCTGAGCGAACGGAAGCTGTTCGTCGCCGCCCGCAGCGCCATCCCGCCGATCCGCGGGGTCAACGACGCCCAGGCGGACGGCGTCCGGGCCGTCGTCGTTTCCACCAACGGTCGGCCCGAGGCCAAGGCCACGTGGCGGATTGCCTACCTGGAAACCAACACCCCGGAGCTGAAGCAGGACCTGGAAAACGCCCGGACCGCCGGCACGCCGCCGGCGATTGGCCGCGGGGCGGCGCAGCAGTTCCGGCTCGTGAAACGTCCCGACGACCGGGACTGGGTGTCGCTCGCCACCCCCGAGGGCGAGCAGATCGTCGCGGAATGGACGACCTGGGGCGGCGACCAGCCGCCGGTCGTGTGCAATCCCTAGCCGTGCCCTTTTGACCGTGAAACTCCTCAAACCATGAAATCATCCCTCAATCGAACCATCGCCCGCTGGGCGGGCCTGCTGGCCCTGCTGCCGGCCGGCGCCGCGTTGGCGCAGACCGCCGTCGTGACGTCGCTGCATGACCAATACCTGCCCGAAAGTCCCATTGGGATCGCCTTCTCCGGCGGCCCGGGCAACGCCAAGGACTGGATTGGCATCTATCCCGACGGCGTCGCTCCCGGCTCGGTCGGCTCGACCCTCTGGAACTATGTGGACGGCACAAGAACCGGCGCCACCGGGTTTAAGGAGGGCAACCTCGTCTTCAATACCGGCCTGGCGTTTGGCGGAACCTGGAAAGCCTTCCTGCTCAAGAACGATGGCTACGAGGTGCTGGGCGAAACTGCCTTCACGGTCCTGGAAGTCGGCAGCCCGCTGCTGCACGTCGTTCAGCGCACCTACCAGCCCGGCGAGACCATTTCGGTGACGTTCACCAACGGTCCGGCCAACGCCAAGGACTGGATCGGCATTTACCCGGCCGGGGTGACTCCCGGCAGCGTGGGGTCCACCATTTGGAATTACGTCGATGGAACGAAGTCAGGTGCCAACGCCTTGGCGGCGGGCACGGTGTCGTTCGCCGGCGGGTTGAGCGCGCCGGGGAACTACGTGGCGTTCCTGCTGCGCGACGACGGCTACGAGGTCATCTCCTCGGAATCGTTCACCGTGGCGGCGCCCACGACCGTCATTGTCATGCCGCGGGTGCTGTCGGTCACACCGGCCAACAATTCCTCCAACCTGCCACCCGTGGTGGCGTTCCGCGCGGCCATCACCAACGGCACTTCCAAGGTGGTGCCGGCGTCCGTGACCCTGGTGGTCGACGGGGTGACCGTGACGGGGACCACGGCCGTGACGAACGACCTAGTGTCGGTGACCTACACCAACGCGGCCCTGTATGCCGCCAACTCGGCGCACACCTACAAGCTCACGTTTGCGGATAACGCGACGCCGGCCAACGCCTTCGTGAACGAGGGCACCTTCACCATCGGGAACTGGACGGACATCGTCCTGCCGGCGCCGCTGTTCTTCGAGTCGTTTGATGCGACCGCCGAGGGCGAATTGCCCGCCGGCTGGACCACCAAGAGCTATTCCGCGGCGGACAATCCGGAGTTCGACCTCGGCGACTTGAACTCGGCGTCCTACGCCAACTGGGTGGTCGTGAACGTGGACCGGTTCAACGGCTCGTTTGTCACCTACAGCAATCCCGACAATCCGGACTCCTGGGAGACGGACTACCGCCGGGTGCTGACGGCCAACCCCTTCAACGTGGTGAACGGCAAGGTCGTCAACGGTCCGCTGGCCAGCGGCCGGATGATCTTTGGCAACTCGGGTTATCGCAACGGGGCCAGCCAAGTGGTGTTCCTTTACTCGCCTGACTTCAACCTCACCGGCAAGACGGACGTGCATCTGGCCTTCCACAGCCTGTGGGAACAGAATCAGGACAGCATTGCCGCTGCGGAATACTCCATCGACTC
>JBIIUN010000610.1:0-2642 GCA_044339945.1 Kapaibacterium sp. (SeqCode) | reverse complement strand
CGAAAGCGTCGGATGCGGATGGACGATGGCCGCCAGATCCTCGGCCGTGGCCTGCATCTCCACGAGCACGGCCCCTTCCCCGATCAACTCACCCGCGCCGTGGCCGACCAGGCCGACTCCGAGGATGCGATGGGTTCCCGGTTCGAGGACGAGCTTGGTCAATCCATCCACGCGGTCGTAGGTCAACGCCCGGCCGGAAGCGCCCCAGGGGAACTTCGCAATCTCGACGGCGATGTTCTTGGCCTTGGCTTCCTGTTCGGTCAGCCCAACCCAAGCCACCTCGGGATCGGTGAAGACGACCGCCGGCAACGCATAGTCGCGGTTCACGGCGCCGCCGTCGCCGGCCAGGTTGTCCACGGCAATGCGGGCCTCCTTGCTGGCTTTGTGCGCGAGCAGAATTCCGCCGGCAATATCGCCGATCGCGAAGATATTGGGATCGGTGGTCTGCATCCGCTCATCCACCTTGATGAAACCCTTCTCGTCGCGTTCCACCTTGGTGTTTTCGAGACCCAAATCGCCGCCGTTCGGGGTCCGTCCAACGGATACCAGCACCCGGTCGTAAAGCTCCTCCAGCTTCTGGCCGTTGAACTCGCTGGTGACCTTGATCTGCTTCCCGGCCGTCTTCATCTCCAACACCTTGGACTTGAGCCGGACTTCCTTGAACGCCTTTTTGGCATAGAGCGCCACCGGACGGGCCAAATCAGGATCCGCCCCAGCCAAGATGCTGTCGAGCGCCTCGATGACGGTGACTTTCGAGCCCAGCGTGGCGTAGACGGTGCCGAGTTCCATGCCGATGTATCCGCCGCCGATCACGAGCAGATTCTCGGGAATGTCGGCGATCTCCAATGCCTCGGTGGAGGTCATTACCAAGGGATTGCCGAGGTCAAACGCCCGTGGCAGGGCCGGGCGCGAACCCACCGCCACGATGGCCTTGTCGAAGCGGATGAACTGGTTGCCCTCGCCATGAACCTCGACGCGGAGCGTGTTGGAGTCCTCGAAATGGCCACGCCCGTGGACGACGGTGACACCGCGCATCTTCGCGAGGCTCGCGATGCCGCCGCCGAGTTTTTCCAGGATGGATTCCTTCCAGG
The DNA here is from genome assembly GCA_044339945.1 of Kapaibacterium sp. (SeqCode). Taxonomy (GTDB): domain Bacteria; phylum Verrucomicrobiota; class Verrucomicrobiia; order Limisphaerales; family UBA9464; genus CAIWAH01. Next base: position 1,551 of record JBIIUN010000610.1, on the reverse strand, counting down.
CGCGCATGGTGCCCAGATCAATCTTGGGTTCGCCGAAACTGATCCCGCGCTTCGCCGATTCCTTGGCGGTATGGATGGCGTGCGACGCGTTCAGCAACGCCTTGGATGGGATGCAGCCGCGATTCATGCACACCCCGCCGAGACGTGGGTCGCGTTCGACGAGGATCACCTTCTTGCCGAGGTCGGCGGCATAGAATGCGGCGGCGTAACCTCCGGGGCCGGCGCCAATGACTACGATGTCCGTTTGAATGGGGTCCATGTGCGTCGGGAGATCAGAGTGCGACCGCTTCAACCGCGAATTCCTGAAGTTCCTTGACCAGGTCGACGGTGAATCGCGCCGCCGCGCCGCCGTCGATCACCCGGTGATCGTAACTGACCGTGAGGGGCATCAACGGACGCGCCTCAATCTTGCCGTCGGCCAGCACCACCGGCTTCAGTGAGGTTTTGCCGATGCCGAGGATCGCGACCTCGGGCTTGTTGATGATCGGCGTGAAGTGGCCGCCGCCGATTGCGCCCTGGTTGGAGATGGTGAACGTGCCGCCCTTCATGTCGTCCGCTCCTACCTTCCGGTCGCGGGCTTTCTCAGCAATGGCGGCGAGCTCCTTGGCGATTTCGAGCAGCGATTTCTTGTCCGCGTCGCGCAGCACCGGCACGAGCAGGCCTGCTTCCGTGTCCACCGCGATGCCGACGTGATAGTAATGCTTCACCACGAGCGTCTCGGCGACTTCGTTGACGCTGGCGTTGAATTTCGGGTGCTTCTTCAATGCATTGACCAGCGCCTTGATGATGAACGGAGTAGGCGTGAGCTTGGCGCCGGCCGCCTCGTAGGCCGCCTTGAACTGCTTGCGCAGCGCCTCGATCCGGCTCATGTCGGCCTCGTCGAACTGGGTGACGTGCGGCAGGGAAACCTTGTTCTCAACCATGCGCGCCGAAATGATCTTGCGCAGCTGGCTCAGCGGCTCGCTCGTCACCGGCCCGAAGAGCGAAAAATCCTGGTTCACCGGCGCGAAGACCAACCCCTTCGGCTCGTCCGCGTGCCGTCCTGCGCGGGCGATGCCCCGTTCCAACCGGGCGACGTAACGCGCCAGATCCGTCGTCACCACCCGGCCACCGGGGCCGGAACCCGCCACGCGGCCCAGCTTGATGCCCAATTCGCGGGCAACCTTGCGGACGTAGGGGGACGCCGCCGGCTCGGGGCCATCCGGGCCGTCATCCTCAATGGGCAAATCATCGTCCTCCTCAACGACTGGCGCCGCCCGGCGGGCCGGGGCCGGGGCCTTGGCGGCCGGAGCGGCCGGGGCGGCGGGCGCCGCAGGGCCATTTCCGCCAAGGGAAAGGATGGGGGTGCCGACACTGATTTTCTGCCCTTCCTTGACGTGGATGGCAGAAATCACGCCGGCCGCCGTCGAGGCGATGGGCGCAACGGCCTTCTCCTGTTCCAACTCAATCAGGGTCTGGCCCACTTCCACCGTGTCGCCAACCTTGACCAAAATGCTGGCTACGGTGCCGGAATCGGCGGTTTCTCCAATCTTGGGGAGTTTGACTTCCATA
>JBIIUN010000609.1:0-2643 GCA_044339945.1 Kapaibacterium sp. (SeqCode) | reverse complement strand
CGCAGGAATTTCGCGTAGGTGCGCGCAAATCCGCGGATGTAAACGGGCGCGGGAAAGCTGCCCCACTCGCCGGCTTCGAGCGCCCGGATGTGGTCCGTCTTGATGTTGGTCCCGTCCGCCGCCTGGTGGACGCTCAGGCCGCGGCGCTCCCGTTCGGCACGAAATTTTTCTCCAACCGTGGGCATCTGGGCGGAAATTAGCGGATTTCGCCCGTCCGCAGCAATGCCGGAAACCGGTTCCCGCGAACTGGAACCGAAACCTCGGGGCAGGATTCCCGGATCAGACGGCCGCGGCAGCCACCGAGGGGGTCATGATGGCGGGCAACGCCATGGTGTCGGCGTGCCGTTCAATCGCGCGCGAAATTTGCCCGAGGGGAAGGACCTGTTGGACTGCTCCCCGGCGGATCGCTTCCCGCGGCATGCCAAAGACGACGCAGGTTTCCTCGTTTTGGGCGATGGTGGAGGCACCGCCGTTCCGCAGCCGCAACATGCCTTCGGCGCCGTCGCTGCCCATGCCCGTCAGCACGATGGCCAAGGCATGGGACCCCGCACCGGCCTTGACTGCGGAATCGAACAGCACGTCCACGGCGGGGCGTTGGTGGTGAACCGGCGGGCCTTCGGTGAGCCGGACCTGGTATTGGCCGCCCGACCAGTGGAGGAGCATGTGCTTGCCGCCGGGGGCCAGCAACGCCAGCCCCGGGACGACCCGGTCGCCGTCCACGGCCTCGCGAACCTGGATCTGGCAGAGGCTGTTCAAGCGGTCGGCCAAGGCCTGGGAGAACTTGGCCGGAATGTGCTGCACGATGCAGATGCCGGGCACATCGCCTCGCAGCGGCATCAGCACTTCCTTCAGCGCCTCGGTGCCGCCGGTGGAGGAGCCGATGAGGATTACCTCCCGTCCCACGAAACGGCGGGCGCCGTTGCGGGCGGCCTCGGCGGTCCGAGCGACCGGTGGACGCACCATGGGCTCAACGGGAGGACGGACACGTGCCCCGGCGGCCATGCGAACCTTGTCGGCCAGTCGGCCGTCCTCGGCAGAAGCGGAGTTGGAGCCGTTGGGCTTGCCCATCACGTCCACGGCTCCCGCCTGCAAGGCCTCGAGGGCCATGGCGGAACCATCCTGCGTCAGGGAACTGAGCACGATGACCGGCATGGGGCGGTGCTTCATGAGCAGCCGGAGAAAACTGATGCCGTCGAGGCGGGGCATCTCCAGGTCGAGCGTGATGACGTCCGGGTTCAGCTCGAGGATCTTGTCCCGGGCGACATACGGATCGGGCGCGGTGCCGATCACCTCGATGTCCGCCTCCTTCGAAAGGCTGTCGGTCAGCACTTTGCGGGCGACCGCGGAGTCATCGACCACGAGCAGGCGGATGCGTTTCGGGTTCATGTCAGGAGCCGGACTGCACCAAGGTTTCCACGCCGGCAAACTCTTCCTGGGTGCGGATCATGTAGTGTTGGAAGCGGTCGGCATCGAGCCCGATTAGTCGGGCCGCGTCGGAGCTTCCGTTCAGGGCAAGCGCATGGATGCCATAGCTCTGGCCGATCAGGTTGGCGACCATGTTGCCGGCGAAGGTGCAGGCCGCCAGTCGCTGGAAATCGCCGGCCGAGGCCGGTTCGTGATGCCACCAAACCGCCTGGACCAAGCTGGGCGGGAAACTCCAGCGGGCCAGCAAACGGCCGCCAATCTCCGCGTGCTGGACGCCCAGCAGGGCTTTCTCCGCCTCCAGCATCGAACGCCCGAACTGGTCCACCTGCTCCGCCACCTGGCGGTAACGCCCTTCCAACGCTTGGGACAGGACGAGTTTGCCGACGTCGTGCAGCAAACCGGCAGTAAAGGCTAGGCTCTCGTCCTCATGACAGTCGCGGGCGATGATCTGGGTGGCGACGGCCGCGGTCACGGAATGTTTCCATAGCTCGCCCGGATCCAATCCATAGCCGGCCTGGGAAGGGCCAAGCATCTTCGAACCGCACACGGCGACGACCAACCGGTAAAGCGTTTCAAAGCCGAGGCGACCGACGGCTTCGTTGAGGCTCTGCACGGGGGAGCCGCGATTGAAGGCAACGCTGTTGCCCAGGCGCAGGACGCTCGCCGTCAGCGACGGGTCATGGGCGATCAGCCGGATGACCCGATCCATGTCCGTATCCGGCTGCCGCAACAATTGGAGCAGCGGCGGCAACAGCTTCGGCGCCGGCGGCAGGTGCTGGATGCGGTCGATGTAGTCGTCTAGCGCTTGCATAGGACTACCTCCTCCTGCTGGCCGGAAATCTTCAGGCTCAACTGGCCGGTGGCCAAGTTGAGATACATCGTGCGATTCACCAAGCCGCCGACCTCCTCCGCCACGGAGCGAAGCCCATGGCGGCTGAAGATGGCGGTCACCGCCTCGTAATTGCGTTTGCCGATGTTGAAGAAGCCCGAGTTGTCCATGATTTGGGCGCCGCCGACGACGTAAATGTGAACGCGGTGTTTTTCCGCATGCAATTCGTAAGCCGCCCGGAACAGCGCGGGAATGCCGGTGTCCACGAACATGGCGGGCTTACGGGCCGCCTTTTCGGCATCGATCGTGGAGTCCGGCAACATCGCGTGCAGCAGGCCGCCGACGCGCGAAACCGGATCGTAGATGGCGATCCCGACGCAGGACCCCAG
>JBIIUN010000608.1:0-2644 GCA_044339945.1 Kapaibacterium sp. (SeqCode) | reverse complement strand
CCAGCGCCTTCCGCATGGACCCGAAGGTCCCGCTCATCGTGCCCGAGATCAACGGCGCCGACGTGAAGGGGCACCAGGGCATCCTCGCCAACCCCAACTGCACGACCGCCATCACGTTGATGGCGCTCTACCCGTTGCACCAGGCCTTCGGCGTGACCCGAGTGTTCGCGTCCAGCTACCAGGCCGTGTCCGGCACCGGCGCCGCCGCCATCGAGGAACTTGCCAGCCAAACCCGCAACTGGGCCGGCCAAAACCGCGCCTGGGATGCCGCCAAGCTCGACGGCAAGCCCACGGTCTATCCGCACCAGATCGCCTTCAACGTGCTGCCGCAGGTCGATTCGTTCCTCGACTCCGGTTACACCAAGGAAGAGATGAAGATGGAGAACGAAGGGCGGAAGATCATGCATCATCCGGGCTTCCGTGCCTCCGTGACCTGTGTCCGCGTGCCGGTGTTCCGGGCGCATTCCGTCGCGGTCAGCGCGGAGTTCAGCCGGCCCGTCTCGCTGGAGGCCGCCCGCGCCGCGCTGGCCAAGGCGCCGGGCCTCGACGTGGTGGATGATCCGGCGAACAAGGCGTATCCGATGCCGCTCGACGTCTCCGGCAAATACAACTGCGCGGTGGGCCGGCTCCGGCTGGACTGCGCGTTGGACAACGGCCTGTGCTTCTGGGTCGCCGGTGACCAGCTCCTCAAGGGCGCCGCGCTCAACGCGGTCCAGATCGCCGAGGAATTGCTGAAGTAATCCGGGCGGTCAGTGGGACGGCGCGGCCTCCGCAGGTGTCGCCGGCTTGCGCCCCGGTTGGGGCGGATGCCGGGCGATGGCCCGCAACGCGACCAACAGTGATACGACGATCAGCAAAGCGCCGAGAAAGAATCCGGCGCCCGGCAGTTGGACCGGTGCGTTCGGGCCGATGAAGAACCCGAAGAGCGCGGTGGACAGGATCGGTCCGAAAAAGCCCGCGATGCTGCCGAGACTGGCCAGCGCCCCTTGGATCGCGCCCTGTTCGTTGTCCGCCACATTGCTGGAAATCAGGCCCTGCGCTGCCGGTGCGCCGATCCCGCCGAACGAGCCAACCGCCAGGATCACGTAAATCATCCAGCCCTCCGTCGCGAGGCCGTAGCCCAGGAAACTCAGCGCGCCGATGAGGTAACCGAAGGTGATGGAGCGAACTTCGCCGAGTGCCGGGATGAGGCGCCGGGCGAGCCCGCCCTGCACGATGGCCGCCATGATGCCCACCACCGCGAGCGACCGGCCCACCTGCCCGGCGGTCCAGCCGTAGCGATGATCGGTGTAAAGCACCCACAGGGCGTGGAGGCCGAAGTTGGCGAGCTGGCTCAGGAAAAAGCTGATGGCCAGTCCCAGCACCAGCGGATGATGCCGCAGCGCACCGAGGGACGACACCGGGTTGGCGCGGGCCCAGGAGAATTCGCGACGATTCGCCGGCGCCAGGGATTCCGGCAGGACGAAGTAACCGTAGAGCCAGTTGGCCAGGGTGAGCCCGGCGGCCACGAGGAAGGGCAACCGCAAACCATAGTCACCCAGCAAGCCACCCAACGCGGGGCCGGCGATGAAACCGAGGCCAAACGCGGCGCCGATCAGGCCGAAGTTTGCGGCCCGCTTCTCCGGTGGGCTTACGTCGGCGATGTAGGCGGTCGCCGCCGTGATGTTGGCGCCGGTGATGCCGGAGATGACGCGTCCGACATAGAACCACGCGAGGTTCGGCGCGAAAGCCAGCAGCAGGTAGTCGAGGCCGGAGCCGAACAGCGAACCGAGAATCACGGGGCGGCGTCCGTGGTGGTCGGACAGGCTGCCCAAGATCGGGGCGAAGACGAACTGCATCGCCGCATACAGGGCCGCGAGCAGGCCGACCGAATGGGACGCGAGGGCCAGGTCGCCGCCCTGGAGTTGGGTCACCAGCTTGGGCAGGATCGGAATAATCAGGCCGATGCCCAGGATATCCAGGAACAGCGTGATGAAGATGAAGCCGAGGGCGGGTTTGCGGGCGGACATGGCGTGCGGTCGGCCCGAATCCCCGGCCAACATCGCCACGATGCCGCAGCGACCTCGCCGCTGTCGAGTGCCCGGCGGTCGGCCCAACTTCCCCGGGCTCGTTTCGACATCGAGTGGCCGGGCCGGACCCGGCAAGGCCGGGAGCGCTACTCTCCGAGTCGCGGGTCGAGTTCACCCTGCGTTGACGATGAACCGATGGATCCCTCACGCGGCTCAGAGAGCCGCGCACCCGCCGACCCGACTTCCCGCGGCTCGCGCACGCTTCGCCCCTGCGCCCGATTCCCTTTCGTGGGGTCCACGGCGGTCTCCCTTCCGCCGGTGGCGGCAAAATCGCGCTTCGCTCCGCCCGCTGCCAGTCCTAGCCTCTGCGCCATGATTCCTCGCGCCCTGTTCCGCCTCGGCCTGCTGGCCTGGCTTTGCGCCGCCGTGGGCACCCGCGCCGCGGCGCCGCGACCGAACATCCTGTTCATCATGACGGACGATCACGCCGCCCACGCGATCAGCGCCTACGGCAGCAAGATCAACCAGACCCCGCATCTGGATCGCCTCGGCGCGCAGGGCCTCCGGCTGAACCGTTGCTTCGCGGTGAACTCCATCTGCACGCCCAGCCGAGCCACCATCCTAACGGGCCAATA
>JBIIUN010000607.1:0-2646 GCA_044339945.1 Kapaibacterium sp. (SeqCode) | reverse complement strand
AAGAAGCTGACCTTCGGTGAAGTGCTCATGGTAGTCCTCATTCACTTCCTAGCGGTCGCACTTCTTCTCCCCGCGTTGGCTAAAGCAAAGGCCAAGGGCGGCTCCGATTCCGTGGAGGTCCTCGACCGCCAACTCGCCGGCGTCTTCGAAACCACCACCTTGACCGCGCGCGACCCGGGTGCGCTGCGGGATTGGCTGAACACCAACGGTTACGTGCTGCCGAAAGACGTCGAACCGGTCATCGCCGACTACCTCCGCGACGGCTGGGTGTTTGTCGCCAGCAAGGTGCGTCGGGATGCCACGTCCACGGAAGCCGGCTCGTTGCATCCGCTCAGCTTTACCTTCGCGGCGAAGGAACCGGTCTATCCGCTGCGGCTCACCGGCGTGGGTAACGGCAATCTGGAGGTCGATCTGTTCGTCTTTGGCCCCGAGCGGGCAAAGGCGCCGGGCTTCAAGGTCCGCGACTGTCGGCGGCCGCAATCTCCGCCAAGCGATCCGATCAAAAGGGAACGATGGTGGAGAAATTCTGAAAGATTGCCGCTGGAACACGACGCCCTGCGCGATGTAGCGGGAAACGCCGCTTTCGTGACGCGCCTACAAGGCACGCTGACGCCGGAGCAGATGCGGCAGGATGCGGTCATCCAATGGGACGGCTTTGGCGAGGTGCGGGATGTGCGTTACAGCCAGCTTGGTGCCACGTTGACGGTGTTGAACTGGACTGGCAGCGCCTTGTGCCTGTTTTTCGTCGGCCTAGCCTCGGTCGCCCGCTGGCGCGGGGTGGAACCGACGTGCTACGCGAAAGCGATGGCGGCCGCGGTTATTCTCGCCGCAGCCGCCACCCGGATCGGTTATGCGCAACTGGAAGTCGTCCCGGTGACGCTGGAAGGGCGCTATGTCCGCCGGCACGAATCCAAATTTCAACAACGCGCCGTGCGGAACGCCCTGGCGGACGAACTCAACACGAACGCTCCGATCACGGTTGAGGCCGTGCGCGCTGCCCTTCAGCGGGGCCTGTCATTCGCGCAAAGCAACGGACAGAGCCGGTCGCCGAGGCCCCTATTCCGCGAGGAAGATTCCCCCTACAACTACACCCTCCGGCAGGGCGCCAACGGCGTGGAAGTCCTGTTCTATGACGACTTCGGCCGGGCGGTGGTCGAACCGGTCATCGAGTAGGGGAGTTCCCGCCGGGAGCCCGCTGTCTGGGCTATTGGCGACAGGCTTTTGACGCCAGACCAGGACCAAGCCATGTCGCGGGGTGTCTCTTCGGGATTCGCCTCCTGAACGATCGATTTGACACCCAAGTCATACGTGTGTATGAAATGGGCGTCGATCATGCCGAAGACCATCCGCGCCAACGTGGACAAACAGACAACCGAGCGCCTGCTCGATGCCGCGGAGCGTCTCTTTGCGGAGCATGGCTATGACGGCGTCGGGATGCGCGCCTTGGCGGAAGAGGCGGGCGTGAATCTGGGAGCGACCACCTATCATTACGGGTCGAAAGAGCGGCTTTACATCGAGACGTTCATGCGGCGGTTTCGTCCGACCAATGCCAAGCGAATGGAGCTGCTCCGCAAAGCCGAAGCCGCGGCCAACGGTGGCCCGGTGGCCGTTGAAGTAATCGTCGATTGCATGATGCGACCGCCCTTCATGACGGTCCTGGAGCATCCCAATTTCCCGGTTCTACTCGGGCGCAATCTGTTCATGCCGCCGCCTTTTCTGCGCGAGGTGATGGAAAATGAGGTGGAGCCCAATCATCAGATCTTCGCCATGGCGCTCGCGAGAGCGCTGCCGACGCTGCCGGTCGACGTGCTGATGCTGCGAATGATGTTTGCGGGCGGCGCATTGCTGATGTTTGCCAGCCAACTGAAGCGCCTCCCGCTCCGCGGGAATCCGGCAATTTGCGAGATGGTGCTCAAGACCTTGGTGGAGTTCGTCGCCGCCGGCTTTCGGGCAGAGGCGGCCTTCTCGCCCAAGGTGCTTTTGCCCTCCGTCTTCGGCGGGCCCAGCGGACCGCCGAACGGGAAACCCTGACCAAACTTCCGAGCCCAACGTTTTTTGTCCCAATAACTAATACATACGTATGAGCGTCCGACACTATTGCACGGTTCTATGCTTCCTCGCCGGCTTCCTCAGGCCGTTGCGCGCCGAGCCACCGAATCCCGTCCTCGAAGCAATCAGCCGCCTCCAAGCGGTTGAGAACTACTCATGGACCAGGTCTTTCGAGACTCGAGGCGCGCCCTTCACGCTCGCGCCGGCAAGTGGATGGCGAACCGAAGGAGGACATGTCACGCACGAGACTCGCGCCACCACCTCCGTGCTGCAGACCGTCACGTTGAATGGCCGTGAGCTGAACTACCCGCGCATTGAGGAACGGGTGAAGTTCGACCCCGCCCCCTACCTTCGCTTCTCCATCAACGGCCGTTGCTGAAACCCGCCATGTTCGACATCGCCTTCAAGATGCTGTTCGGGGAGCGGGCCAAATACGCCATGCTCGTGAGCGGAATTTGCTTCGCCACCATCCTCATGACCCAGGGGCTGGCGATGTTCTTTGGCATCCTCAGCTTCTCCTACGCCACCGCGACCAACATCCGCGCGCCGATCTGGGTGATCGACCCGATGGTCCAGCAGGTCGGGGATAACCAACCG
>JBIIUN010000143.1:0-10361 GCA_044339945.1 Kapaibacterium sp. (SeqCode) | reverse complement strand
GAGCCGGGGCCGTCTCGGCTGACGGGGATCGCTTTGCTCCGATGATCACCGCCGGCTCCCCGTTACTGTGAACCCAAGGACGTTGCGTCCGGTCGAGCCCGTGCTGCCTGCCCAGTTCGGCCATTCGCCGGCGCAACCGATTCACCAGGGATTCATCCAACCGCACCTCCTGCCCGGCGGTGGAACCGGCCCGGAGCTCTTCCAGCCAGGCATTCGTGAAAATCCCCTGTCGCAGCGCGGGCAATTCCACAGCTTCTTCCCCTTCGTCGCAGGAGGCGAGCACCGCAAAATTGCCCGCATGGACACCGGAAACTACTGGCCCGGCGGCATTGACGAGGCTGTGCAGGGCCTCGGTCCGAAAGCCGGCGCCAACGAGGTTGCGCACGCCCCGGTGAAGTGGGCTGCGGCAGGCATCCAGCACCAGTTGCCGGTGCACGCCTGGCAAGGCTGTCTCTCGTTTCAGCCGGTCCACGGTGATTACGCCGGCGTATTCGTCCAGGTTGCGCAGTTCCGCCTCCGGGCAGAGCAGGCACTGCTTCTGGACATGGGTGTGTCCATGGCCCGCGAAGAACACGAGAAGTAGACCGCCGCCATGCTCGGCAAGTTCCGCCGCCAGTTTGGCGGCCATGCGAATCGCTTCCCGGGGGCGGAGGTCCGGGCCATAAAACTCTTCCACCCGGAAGCCCGCCTGTTCGCGCAGGAACGATTCCACCAACCGGGCGTCGCGCTCGGCATAGTCCAGCGCCCGGATGCCCGGATCATCGTAGCGGTTGGCCGCGAGGATCAGCGCGGAGCGTTTCATGGGGCGTTCAGGACGGCGTGGAGGCGGCGTTTGTGTTCGGCCCAGCAGTCGGGGCAAAGGGCCTTGGTGAAGCCGGATTCGTCATAACCCACGGTCCGGAGTTCGGTCGGGTGGAGGCCGTGGGGGTCGGCGCAGGGAACACCCTCGGCTTCGTGTCGAAGCGGGCCGCGGGCGCTCGCGTGCCGCCAGCACCGGGCGAACCGGTGAGTGCGGCAGTGCGGGCAATACGTCTGGTGGCAGCCGGGATGGCCGCAGGCCACGAGCTGAGAGCGTGGCACCGAGTGACCGGCGGCGCAGGCGGCCAGCGGGTCGTCGGGCCGGCAGTGCCGGTCGCACCGGTGGGTGGCGTGGCCGGGTTCGCCCGGGGCGATGGCCTGGCCGCATTCGCGCGCGCCGAGCGGTTCGCGGCACCAATGGACCGCGGGGGGCGCGGGATGGTTGTGGTCGAGACGTTTGCCGCCGGCCGAGAGCAGCGCGGAGGCTCCGTCACCCAGCAGCAGGAACGCGAGGCCGGGCAGCGTGCCGGCGTGGAACGGATCGGCGGGACTGGCGCCCCGCAGCCCGCACCGGGCCCGGCGCAGGGCCTCGGCCACGCCCTGGCCCTCGTCCAGCGCGGCGAGCAGCGGTCCGATGAGGGGGGCCACGAACTCCGCGTGCACCTCGAACAGGGTGCCGATGAAGTTGGGCACGCTAAGCCGGAGGGCCGCGTCGGCCAGCCCGGCGGTGGAATGGGTCTCGGCCTCGCGCCAGGTCCGGCGCCAGGTCTCGCCAGCGCCGGAGTTGCAGCAGGGCCAGCACAGGAGCCACGGCGCGCGGCCGTTCGTCGGCAGGGCGCGGAGCAGGTCGTCGCCGGAGAAGAAGCAGTCGGGCCCGAGCTGGACGCCGCGTCCCGGGAGGAGTTCACCGGTAGCCGGATCGCGGCAGTCGGCCTCGTGGTGGGCCAGGAGGACGAGGAGGTCGTGGGTGGAAAGCAGGGCGCCGAGTTGCGGCGCGGACAGGTCGGTGCCGAGGCGGACCGAGGCGGGGGGCAGTTCCAGCCGGCGATCCACGGTGTCCGTCCAGCCGTCCCGCAGCTCTTCCAGCACCTGGCGCACGACCGTCCCGGAGGAGCCCTGCCCGGCGCGGTTGAGCCGGTTGCCCGGATCGGCCACGACGGCACCGCGGGGCGGCGTGGTGACCTCGATCCGCGGCCGGTGGCCGTGGTGCCGGGTGATCAGCCGCCGGGACACCGCAAACCGGAAGCCGAGGAAATCCCCATGCCACCACGCGGCCTCAAAGGGCACGTGGAGCAGGTCCGCATCGCAGACGATTTCGAGGCGGGGCGCCGGCAACGCGGAGAGGAACGGGTCGAGGGCGGGCGGCAGGAGCGTTGTGCCCAGGAGTTCGGCCGCGGGCCGGACGCGGTGGCGCAGGGCGTCGGTGACGCCGGGAGCGACCGCGAGGTTGGTGCCGGCCTTGTCGCCGGCCTTCAGCGCGGTTTCGTAGGCGGCGGCAAAGTCGGTTACCGCGGCGGCCACCGGATCGGTTCCGGGCGCGCCCAGGTAGATTCGCCCCAGCCGCTGGGTGACCACACCGCCGACGCGGAGCTCGGCATCCAGCGCCCAGCGGGAATCGTCGCGGACATAGCGGAGTTCGAGACAGGCGGACATGCGGCGGTTTCCTTCAGGCGGGGCGATGGATGAGGACGGCCCAACGGTGCAGCACCCGGTCGCCGTCCGCGATCTCGACCACGACGGGGTGGACCCCGGGGCCGCACGGAACGGTTACCGAGGCGGCGCCGTCGCGGAGCCAGGCGGACTGCGTGCCGGGGAAGCGATCCAGCGGATGCGCCGGGTCGGCGGACGGGCGGCGAATCCGGACCTGTCCGGTCACCGCGGCGGCGAGGACGACGGTCAGTTCGACGCCGGAATCGGTTGGCCGGATGCGCAGGGAGTTGCCGAGGTGTTCGAGGTGCACGTCACCGTCCGGCCCGGGCGCGGCGTCGCCGCCACGGGTATGCAGCCGGGTGGTGGCGGGCACCGGCAGCCACGACGTGCTTCCGAGAGAGCGCACGGCCTGGCCGGTCAGTTCGACCGCGGCGATGGTCTCCGCGGAGAGGGCCGCGCACCACTGGCGCAGGTCTTCCCAAGCCCGTTGCCAGGCCGGCGGCCCGGCCAGCGCCGCCTCGAGGGCGGCCGCTTCCGCCAGGAGGTCCGGTGGCGGCGGCAGGACGGCCCGCTGGTATATGTTCCGGCGCAGTTCCCGCATTTCCTCAAAGAGCGGTCGGCTGTCACAAAGGGCGGCCTGCACCCGTTCGAATTCGGCCCCGGCGAGGGAACCTTCGGCGTAGGCGAGCAGTTCATCCGGGGATACCCGGGACGTGGGGACAGGATTAGTCTTCATGGCGGAACAAGCGGGAGTGACCTCCGGTGAAAGGAGCCCCACCCGGCCCGGAGGGCGGAACCTGGCGAACGGCGGGAAGGCGGTCGGATTCGCTCCGCCGGTAGCAGCAGAGCGGGACTGGGCGGCGATACGGCCGCGGTCGAGCGAGTGGGCGGGCGCCACGGCCGCACTGTGGCGGGCAAATCCTCCAAGCCGAGGAGGCGACGGTAATGGGACCGGCGGACGAACGTGAATTCCATGTGGGCCGCGGGCGCCACGTCGCTTCGCCGGACCATTCCGGCAAGCCGACGGGACGTTCCCGCTCTGCCCTCGCATACGCCGGGGCGGCGAAATCCGATTCACTCATGGGTTGGATTCTCCTTCCTCGGCAAACTCCTCGAGCATTCTCTCAAACAACGCCAACCGGCGGGAGAGGGTCGGTTGGCTAATCGATTGGCAAAGGGAAGGCAGCAAATTCATCACTTCCTTCTGGGCGCGGATCCAAAAGCGGTCCGACCGATCCTGGCGGACCGGAGGACGCTGGTCCGGTTCGCGGAATTTCTTGCGCTCCCGGTAGCGGCGGAGGTTGCCTTCCGGACCGCGGAGGTTTTCCACGACTTCCTGGGCGGCCGCCCGCCGGGTCGCGGCCAAGGTGAGGTCCAGCAGCAGTTCCCGGCGGCGAAGCGTGGCGAGTTGGTCCGGCGTCAGGCGGGTTGCTCCGTTGTCGCCGAGCGTTTTTCCCTCCTTCAGCAGCCGTTGGACGAACCGGATCTCCCGCTCCAGTGCCTCTACGGGGCGGGACTTCAGTGATCGCTCGAACAGCTCGAACTCCAGTCGCCGGCGGGCAAGGGCTGGGAGAGCCTTTCCCCCGGTGGCCCGGAGTCGGTCGTCTTCGGCCAAGACCCCGATGAGCTCCTCGATGCGCGCGGCATCCTCGGGAGTTGCCGGTTTTCGGTTGTGGTGCAGCCGATAGCCTTCCTGCAGGGCTTCCTTGATTTGGCGTCGAGGAATCGGTGGGGCCAGATCTTCGGCAAGCTTCCGCTGGAGGGTTTCGTCGCATTTGGTCTGCTCGGCCAACGCGAAGGTCAGGCGGTCTGTTTCACCCCGGAACAGTGCCTCCGCCTCCGCGAAGTCGCGGCGGAGCGTGTCCAGGGCGGGAAACCGCGCCAATTGGGCGGCCCGCGCCACACAGCAGCGGGCCGCCTGCCGGGCATCGCGTGGGCAATCCGTTTCCGGTGGCTGGCCCGCGGCGGACTGCAGTTCCGCGCGGAGGGCGGCTTGGACGGCCGCCTGATCTTTTGGCGGAGTGCCCGCCGCCAGGAGGCTGGTCCACGCTTCGACGAGTCGTGGCACCGCGGTCTCCGGGGACTGCAATTCGTTCCATGGCGGGGTGCCGGCGACGGCCGGCCACCACGCGGCCTGGAGTTGGCTCAGTTCCGCTTCCTTCCCCAGGCGATCCGCCACGGTCGCGACGCCAGCAACTGTCGGGGGGGAATACGTGGCGGGATCAATCCAAGAGGTGTAGGTCAGCTCGAAGATCGCCAGCGCCTGGTCGGCTTCGGCCTTGGCCGCCGCCCGGGCTGCGCTTCGCTGTTGCCACAACCGCCGGCGGATTTCCTGGAATGGCTCGGCCACCAAGCCGGGTTCCGCGGTCACGCCTGCCGCGGCAGGAGCTTCGACTAAGGGCGCGTCCGTATCTTCCCCTTCCAAGCCGGCTTCCGGCCCGTCGGCCGCGGCCGGATTGCCGCCATGCTCCGGGATCGGCTCCCAGGTCGGCTCCGGCGGCAGGGCCCGGCGCGCATCCTTGAGCTTCAGCGCAAAGCGGTGCTCCAGAAACCGGCGCCAGTAGCCGCCCCGGGCGGGATCGTAATCCAGGAGCGCATCTTGGAAACAGTGCCCCGAGGTCTTGCCCCGGTAGCCCAGCAGCGGCGCCGGCCCGCCCTCCCCGTCGGACACCATGCCATGCCGGAGGCGGTGCAGTGTTGCCTGGGCCTCCTCAATCGTCTGGAACAGGCGGGCCTGGGCCAGTTCGACGGCCCGGCGCTGATGTTCGTTGGCGAAGACCCCGTCGTCTTCGTCGTCCTCTTCCCGGAGCTGCTGCCGTTCCTGCCACCGCGCCCAGATGGAGGCGCGGAACTCCTCAAATTCGGGTGTTGCCGGGCCACCGGCGCGGGCCCGCAGCAAGGCGGCGCAGTCAGCCACCGGTTCGGCGGCGATGACTGCGGCGCACACCTTGGGCCACCGCTGGGCCAGCCAGCCGGCTGCATCCTCCTGCCAGGACGCTAGGTCAGATTCCGCAAGATGGTCAAAACGGAGGACATTCAGCGCGACCGGCAGAGTTTGGTCGCCCACGGCTTCGCCAAAGGCGGCTTGCAGGGCGGGCTGAAGTTCGCCGGTAACGCGGCGGACCAACCGTTCGCGCAGGGATTCATCAGGGGCCATTTCCCGGCATCGTTCCCGACGGGTAGGCCCAGTGTCAACGGAGGCGGAGAGAGCATGGAATCCGCCGCAGGTTCGGTTGCCGCGGCCGCCTCGCACGCATTATCCGATCGAGATTCCTTGGAAGAGCCCGGCCAGCGCCGACGCCACCAAGACGTTTCGTCGCTCCGAGCGAACGCTCCCGCGGCGAGCGCCAAGTCAGGCGAGCCGCCGGCTCCGGAGGCTCTCGAAGCTGATCTGGGCGTCCCTTCCGGCCGACGTGTGACCGTGGGTCAGGGCCAGTCGTTGATAGGCCAACAGGGCTTCCTCAATCCGGCCAGAAGTCTCCAGCTTCGTGGCCTCGGCCAACAACTCGTAACCTTCGTCCTCGGTTCCCGCGGCCCCGTAGTCTTGGCCGGCAAATTCCGCCCACCGCCGGCCAGCGTAGATGCCATTGATGACCCACAACACCAAGTTGAATGAAAACACGGTCCCAACCACCCAGGCCCAGCGTTTGCGCGCGAGAATGAAGCCGCCGGCCACCGCTTGGATGGCAAGCACCGCCGTGAACACCAGCAGCAACCCCACCGACTCAAATGCCTGTTGCCGGGCCGCCAGCACGAGGGCGAGCGCGGACAACACCGCGCCCGGCGCGCAGGCCAAACCCATGCAGCCGACGTAATAGCCCCACCGGTAGCGCCGGGTCGCCGGCTGCCGCAGCCGCAGCCGGCGGTCCAACTTCAGTGCCACGAAGATGCTAACCAGCACGGCGGCGACGATGTAGGCGGAAGCGACCAAGCCAAGTGTATCGGGGTTCATATTGGGATCGGTTCAGTTGCGGGTGTTACGCGGACGACGAGGAAATCCATGCAACGCCCGCCCGACCCAGCGAGTGCGGGCATAGGAATTGGCAGTCCGTGGGCAGAGCCCGCTGCTTGGCATCAGCCCGCCCTTGGGGTCATTCCTTGGATCGCAGCCTGCGCAGTGAATGCATTGTGGGCGAGTTGCCGTAGCTATCGGAAGTTAGCTGAAGAGCCGCACGAAGTGCTTGTATATGAATGATCAATTGCCCACCGAATTGGTCCAGATCTTGGACCAAACTCCTGCCCTCCGGCATGCCTACCTCGTGGGCGGCTGCGTTCGCGACTGGCTGCTGGGGGTTCCCAACAAGGACTATGACATCGAGGTCTATGGTCTCGGCTGGGACGAACTCGTCGCCGCACTGGCCCCTTGGGGCCAACCCGACTTGGTGGGCCGTTCGTTTGGGGTCGTGAAGCTGACGACGACGGCCGGGAATACGTATGACTTCACGCTGCCGAGGCGAGATTCCAAAGTGGCGTCGGGTCACCGGGGCTTCGAGGTGACAATTGATCCGTCCATTCATCCGCGCGAGGCGGCGGCCCGGCGTGACTTCACGATCAATGCGCTCGCGTTTGATCCCAGGGAGGACGTCATCATCGACTTCTTCGGCGGTCAGGATGATTTGCGAAACCGGATCCTTCGCCACACCAGCGAAGCATTTGGCGAGGATCCCCTGCGGGTGCTGCGCGGAATGCAGTTTGCGGGAAGATTCAACCTTCGGGCAGCGCCGGAGACGACGACGCTCTGCCGTCAGATGAGCAACTCCTTTCGGGAGCTGGCCCCGGAGCGGGTTCGGGAAGAGTGGTTCAAGTGGGCGGAGAAAAGCGTCGTGCCTTCGGCCGGACTGCGTTTCCTGGAGGAGGCCGGCTGGCTGGAGCATTTTCCGGAAATTCACGCCCTCCGCGGAACTCCCCAGGATCCGGTTTGGCATCCGGAAGGGGACGTGTTCACCCATACCTGCCACTGCTGTGACGCGATGGCGACACTGTCGGACTGGCAGGCCGCGGAGGCCGAATCAAAGATTGTCTACATGATGGCGATGCTGGCCCATGACTTCGCCAAGCCGCAGACCACCCACGAGGTTTTGCGCGACGGAGTGATGCGCATTGTTTCGCCGGGACACGAAGAGCAGGGAGGGCCGCTGGCCGAGTCATTTCTGGCCCGGATCAACGCTCCCCGGGCGATTGTGGATCGCGTGGTCCCGCTGGTCGTTCACCATCTGGCACACCTTCAGCAGCACAGCGACCGGTCGGTGCGGCGTCTGGCCAAGAAACTCGAACCGGAGAACATCGGCGGGCTGGTATTGGTAATGACCGCGGATCACATGGGCCGCCCGCCAAAACCGGCGGTGGCACCACCGTCGGTGCTCGAATTGCGGGCGAAGGCCGACGAGCTGATGCTGAGGGAAAATGCACCTCGCCCAATCCTGCAGGGACGCAATCTGATTGAACGAGGCCTGAAGCCCGGCAAACATTTCAGTGCCATTCTTGATGCCGCTTTCGAGGCTCAGATGGAAGGGCAGTTCGGCGATCTTCCGCAGGCGCTGGCCTGGTTGGATCGGAGGGGCGGTGCAGGTGGTTCGGATTCCGCAGCATAGCACTCCTATGTGGAGTCGTTCAAGGAACGCGCCGGCGGGAACCATCGCTTGTGAAGGTGCCGCGGTTTGGAAATGCGCGCCGGCTCGGAGACGAGAAAGCTACCCCGCCAATCAGCCCGCTCGTCTTCCCGCAAACGACGCTTGGCGGTCACCCCGGGACTGTTCCAGAATCCCGGGAGTTCACCCTCACCGCCGCCCTGACCTGAACCCATGAACCCGGAACCCAGCCCCGTCACCGCACCGGCCGACTGCCGGCTCCAGGCCCGACGCGAAGCCGCCTGGGCGGCGAGCGCCCGGGCGGCGGAAGCGCTGTTGGCGCGCGGCGATTTCGCCGGTGCGATTCGCCGGCTGGAGCCATTGATGCGTCATCAGGTGCGGGTCCTGGGGGAAAACCATCCCAAGGTCTGGCAAACCCGCACCCGGCTGGGCGCGGTTATGGAGGCAATGTCCAGTTGCGGCTTCAGTCAGGAAGAGCTCCGGCGCGTGGTCACCGCGAACAAACGCACGCTCGGGCTCGACCATCCGGACACCTTGGCCAGCCGGCGGCGCCTGGCCGCCTCCTACCTGACCGGGCGTGAAGTCTCCACTGGCGCCGGGTTGCTCTCGGACCTGTGGCAGGACCAGGTGCGGGTGCTGGGCCGTGACCATCCCGAAACGCTCGCCACCCTGGAACTGGTGGTGAGCGACCCGCGGACGGCGTCCCACTTCGGCGCGGCCGAAACGGCCTTCAAAACCGTGCTGGCCGCCCGCGAGCGCGTGGCCGCCCCGGACGATCCGGAACTGGTCGCGCTCCGGCTGCGCTTCGCCGAGGAGTTGGGCCGTCGCGAGAAACATCCGGACGCCGAACGACTGATTCGCTCCGCCTTGGCGTCCCGGGTAAGGACCCTGGGGCCGGACCATGTCGAGACCGAGAGCGCCCGGGCGCTCCTCGCGCAGAACCTGCTGGCCCAGCGACTGTTCGCCGCGGCGGAACCGGAGTTGCGCCAGGTTTTCCTCGCCCGGCAGGAACGGCTGGGACCGGCCGCGCCGGAGACCCTCCGGTTCCGTTCCCTGCTGGCCTTCGCTTTGCGCGAGACCGGGAATCTGGCGGCGGCCGAACGGGAGGCGCGGCACACGCTCGCCCACTACGAACGCAGCCTGGGCACCGAGCATCTGGACTCGCTGAGGGCCCGGTTTGACCTCGCCTTCGTCCTCAAGGCGGCCGGTTATCCCGAGGCCGCCTGCGCCGTCGCCCGGCCGGCGTGGGGAACTGCCCGGCGGATTCGGCAACCGGGTCGGGGGCCCCACGGCCCCTTCGAGCTGCTGTGGAAGCTCATCAACCTTCCGCCCGGTCCGGCACCGTCCGCCAACCCTCAACCGCCGACCGAAACCACCGAGCGGCACTTGGGATAGTTGGCGCAGCCCCAGAACTGGCCGCCGGCATTGGCGCCGGATTTGGCGGTTCGTAGCAGCATGTTTGCCCCGCACTTGGGGCAGGACGGCGAGGTTTCCTTCGTGACGACCGGACTGGCCGGCGCCGGGGTGCTGCCGCTCGCGGTCGTTGGCCGCTCCGCGGGGGGCGGGACGGGAACCGGGGTTAGGTAAGGCGCCAGTTTCGCCTCCAGTTCCCAAGGGGGATACGTCGAACGCACCGGCACCCGGATCAACGGCAGGCCGGCGGCCGCGAAGACTCCTTCGACGAAGGCGTCGCGCTGCTGGCGGTCCTCCCGCTCATGGCTGCGGTCGTCCAGTTCGACCGCGACCAGCGGACGCATCGTCTTCGGATCACACAGCACGAAGTCGACGTGCTTGCGATCAATCCGGTTGGTGAAGGCTCGGTTCTTCGGGCGGTCGCCCGTCTCGGCAAAGAACAGTTCGCCCAGCCCGACCTTGGGGCAGATTTGAGTCCGGTCGCCCACGACGGTGCGCAGCACTTGGTAGAAGCTCAGCTCGGCGGCGGACAGGAAGTCCTCCCGGAGGCGATACGGGAACGCGGTCGGCCCGGCCGCCGGTTCGTCCTTCGCCGCCAGCCAGTCGAGGATGCGCTCCACGATGTCGTCGATGGCCTCGGTGGACAGGCCCAAGGCGGCCAGCACACGACGCAGGAGGGGATAGCGGTCTTTGGTTTCCACGCCGGAGCGTTCCCTTTCTCCCCGTCTCGGAGAATCCCTGAAAAGCAGGAGCCACGTGCGGGGATGGCCGCCTTCATGGTATGCTGAGCAATGGATGCGCCCCCTCCGGAGCGCCCGTTCCTTCCACCTCACTCGTCACTCCATGGACACCCTCGAAGACCTCGAATCCCTCCTCGCCGAAATTGCCGCCGAAGCCGCCGGCACCGTGGTT
>JBIIUN010000606.1:0-2658 GCA_044339945.1 Kapaibacterium sp. (SeqCode) | reverse complement strand
GGCCCGTGGCACTGCGGCCCGACGGTTCCTTCAGCTTCCGCTTCGCGCTGCCGGACGGGGACTTCACGCTGCCGGCCATCGCGGTGAATGCTGCCGGAACCGACGGCCGGGCGGCCCAGCTCCGCTTCACTCGCGCCACGGTGCTTACGGGCGAGGTCGGCGTGCATCCGCAGGATGCGAAATTGAAGCCGCCGGTGGCGGAGGCGATCGCGTAAGCCCGGAGCGCGGCTCTCGGAGCCGCGAGTTGGTATCCCGGGAATAGCCCATCGCGGCTCTGAGAGCCGCGCTCCCGCCGTCACGGCATCACCGGCTGCACCCAGGCCGCCTCGGTCTCGTCCTTGGCGTAGGGATTCTCCTTCCGCTTGGTCGAGGTGACCTTGGCGCGGACGTAGAGTTCGTCGCCCGTGAGTTCGTAGCTGGCCACCGGGCCGTCCACCTGGCCGAGGATTTCGCCGATGTCGTCGCCGTAACGGTGCGTGACCCGGAGCATGTCGCCGGCGGCGTTGCGGAACGGCTCGTTGTCCGTCTTGAAGCCGCGGCGCGTGCCGATGAACTGCGTGCGGTAGGTCACGCCCGGTTCGGCCGCGATCTGCACGGTCAGCCGGTTCTTTTCCCGACGCACGTCCTTCAGCGTCACGCCGGAGCTCGCGTAGAAGTCTCCCCGCTCCAACGCCTCGATCAATGACTCCGGCGTCAGGCGCGCGGCCCGGACCACCACCCAGCCGCGGCCGGGGTTGGACTCCTTCCGCTCGAATTTGTGGTAGTTGTGCGAGTCGTCCACGCCGAGGCCGAACATCGGCGGCAACCCGAGCACGCCGAGCCGCCAAGTGAGCACGATGTCCCACACGCGCTCCATGCCGGCGTGGCCGGAATCGCCTTCGTTGTGGACCGACGGATGCCCGTTATACACCTCGAAGAAACGCTCGCCATTCACCCGCATGAGCTCCTCGGCGGTGATGCCCCAGCCGAAGTTCGGATGGTTGATGTGCGGGAACATCGGCTGGCCGGTCTTGCCGCGCTGCTTCAGCACCGAGTTGACGCTGTTCTGCATCACTTCCCAGACGTTGCTGCCGCCCTTCGGGTCGATGGGTTCGCGCAGGTTGGTGGCGTTGACGTGGACCGGCGCGGTCAGGTGGCCGCCGGTGATTTCCTCGGCCGGAATGAGCTGAAATCCCCCGGGCTCGTTCAGCAGCGGATAGAATTCGCCCAGCGTCTTCAGCCGGACTTGGTTGGTGCCCAGGCGCAGGCGCTCTTCCACCCAGGCGTCGCCGAACTTCGCCCGATACTTCGCCAGGACCGCCCCGCCGGCCTTCTTCTCCGTCGCGGTCACCCACTTCTGGCCCTGCGCGATCTGGTTGTGCTCGGTGAAGCTCAGGAAGTGGTAGCCGCGCTCCTTATACCACGCCGCGATCATCTCGGGATAATCGTCGCCGTCGCTCCAGAGCGAATGCGTGTGCAGGTTGCCCTTCCACCAGCGCGCGCCGGGATCGGGGATGAACCGCGCACCGCGCGGCAGGCTGCCGGTGATGCCCGCCAGCAGGTTGAAGAAGTCGCGCTTGCGCGGGCTGCCGATGGACCAGTCCACGGGCACGCTCTGGAAACCGTCGGCGAACTTCTCCCCCTTCTGCCGGAAGTCGAAGTAACCCCAGCCGGCGCGTTCCGTCAGCGCGGCGGTGAAGTTGTTCACCGGCTGCGCGAAGTCGAAGTGGTCATCCTCGTTGAACAGGATGGGTTTCGTTTTCCAGCCTGGCAGGTCACGCGTCTGCCGGACCATTTCGGCGAGCTTGCGCGGATCGCTCACGCCGTTGCCGTGCAGCAGCACAAAGTCGGCGGCCTTGAGCACCTTCGTGCCCGGCAGCGTGCCGCCGCCGTAGCTGGTGCTCACCAGAAACCGCCGGCCGTCGCGCTTGGTCTTGTGGACGCGCTCGATCAGCTCGTGGACGCGCTCGGGCTTCAGGATCGCGTGGTCGTAGCGGACGTTGCACTCGTTGTTGAGCTCGATCAGGACGTTCTGCCAGCCCTTGGCGAAGAGCCAGTCCAGCGTGTTGTCCACGCCCCGGATCACCGCGGCCTCATCCGCGAGGCGCTCATCTTGGCCGAAGTAGAACAGCCCGAGGATGACCACCATACCGAGGTCGTCGGCGCGGTTGAGGATACGTTCGAGACGCGCGAGGTAGGCGGGGTCCAACGAACCGTCGGCATTGAAGGCGGAGTTGTGCCAGGGCTGGTCCTGCGAATAGCCCTGCGGCGAACCGCCCTGGAGATTCAGCGTGAAGGCGAGCAGGCCGTGGCGTTTCCAGTCCGGCATCGCGGCGAGGAACTCGCGCGTGTTGCGGTCGGCGTCCCATTTGCCCGTGTCCGGATACGCCCACTGGGCGGCGGTGGCCGGATTGCGGTCGTCGAACGTAGCCTGGACCAGGCGCGCGTTCATTAGCAACCCCTGCACCTTGTGCCCCTGCCAGAACTGCCCGGCATACGTCGGCATGCCGTTGATCAGGAACTCGTCGCCGGAGATCGAGACGACGGTCTGGCCGGCTTGGGCGAGGCAGGCGAACAGCGCGGTGAGGACACCGAGGAAACGGAGAGCGGCGGACATGGTGGGAGCTTAACCACAGCGACCCCGGTGGGGCGAGACGGTGTGGAGCCCGGTCGGTCGGC
>JBIIUN010000142.1:0-10405 GCA_044339945.1 Kapaibacterium sp. (SeqCode) | reverse complement strand
ACTTATCCGGTCACGGTGCGGGTTTCCGACGGGGCGAACCCGCCGGGCACCGCGGAACACAGCCTGACCCTGACGGTGGCGGACCTCTCGTCCGCGCCCACCCCGAAGCCGGAAGTCCGCGCCGACGGCACCGTGGCGCTGCGTTGGGACACCGTGGCGGGCGTCACCTACCGCGTCGAAGTGGCGGACGGTCCCGCCGGGCCGTGGCAGCCGCTGGCGACCGTGGTCGGCGACGGTCAACCCACGACCGTGACCGACAATCCGGGCGCGCGAAGTGAGCGCTACTACCGCAACGTCATCCCCTGAGTTCCTAGTCCGTTCGCCAGTCTCACGCCGCCCCGGCCCAGCGCTGGGGCGGCGTTTTCTTTTCCGGGATGCCCTCGAATGAGGCGGACGATTCCGATGCGTGGGGAAACGAGATTCTGTTCGACGTTCCCCTTTGGCCACCGTCAGCATCACTCGCCCACTATGAAATCAAACTTCCTGCTTACCCTCGCGCTGATTGCGCCCGTTGCCCACGCGGCGACGGTCGCCAACGGCTCCTTTGAATCCAACACCACCGACGGCGGCACCACCTACCAGACGCTTTACGCCGGTTTTGCCGGCCTGCCGGGCTGGCAGCTCGGCCCCTCCCCGTATGCGGTGCTGATCGGCACCGCCGATGAAAGTTACCTCTACAAGACCCCGTTTGGGACCTGGCAGGTGGATCTCAGCGGTCCGGACAACCTGACCGGTGGCTGGATTCAAACCGACGTGACCGACCTGACGCCGGGACTGCAATACCGGCTGGATTTTGCGATCGGGGTCAGCGTGAACTGGCTGGCCCCGAGCGGCAGCCCCTCGCTGAAGGTGATCGCGGGAACGACGGAAACGCCGTTCGTCGCGGCGCCGACCGGCGTCATCGACTGGCTGAACCGCGGGGTCGTCTTTGAAGCCACCGCCCCGACGATGACCGTCCGCTTCGAGAACACCTCGCCGGTCGGCACCGGGCTGATCTCGGTGGACAACGTCTCGGTCACCGCCGTGCCCGAACCGGCCGAATACGCCGCCGTCGCAGGCGCGGCCTTGGTGGCCTTCGGCCTGTTCCGGCGCCGGAATCGCTGACCGAGCCTTGCTCCGCACGCCCCGGCGCCTCGCGCCGGGGCGTTTTGCTGGGCGGCCCCTACCCTTCGAAGTGGGGGCGCGATTCCGAAGCCCGCTTGCCCGGTGGCGCAGGTTCCGCCAGCTTCGCGCCATGCCGCCGTTCCAGATCATCTTCAATCCGACCAGCGCCGCCGAGCTGGCCAAGCTACCGAAGGATCTCCAGCTCCAGATCCTCGGCCAGTTCCGCGGGCTGCCCCGCGAGCTGCAACGGGACGACACCCACTTCGGCCACCTGACCCGGCAGAACCGCTCGCTCACCCGGTATCGGCTGGGTGATTACCGCGTCTATTTCGAGCGGCATCCGCTCGGCGTCGTGGTGCACCGGATCCTGAGCAAACATTCGCTCAAGGACTTCATGTTCCGCTCGAACCTCGACGGCGACGAAGACGAACGGCTCCAGGGCAATCCCAAGTTCTGGGAACTCATCGAGCAGGCCAAGACCACCGCGACGCGCGCCTGAATCTGCCGCAACGCCTGCGGGATGATCACACCCAATGGAAGAAAACCCACCGCCCAGAGTTCCTCCGCGGCTGCCGCCGGTCGTTGGTTCCTCCCCCGTGCCTCCGCCGTTGCCGGAGGCGCGCCAAATGAAGTCCGGGAAGAAGGGGGGATGGTTAGGGTTGGCAGCGGTCGGGGCGTTTCTGCTGACAAAGCTAAAGTTCATCCTCCCTGCCGCAAAGTTCCTGCCCACGTTGCTGAAAACCGGGGGCACAATGCTGCTCTCGATCTGGGCCTACACGATGCTTTTCGGATGGCAGTATGCGGTCGGACTTGTGCTGTTGTTCTTTGTGCATGAACTCGGGCATGTGGCAGCTGCCCGGCTGTGCGGACTGCAAGTGACGTCGATGATGTTCATCCCCCTCTTGGGAGCCATGGTCAGCGTAAAGAACGCGCCGAAGGATGCGTGGACGGGAGCCAAGTGGGCCTACGGTGGTCCGCTTGCGGGTGCTTGGGCCGCAGCCGCGTGTCATGTTCTTTATCTCCAGACCAACAACCCGTTGTTTCTGGCGCTCGCTAGCACGGGCTACTTTCTAAACCTGCTCAACCTTCTCCCGGTGGCCTTTCTGGATGGGGCCGGAATTGCGGCTGCGCTTTCGCCGGGGCTTTGGTTGGTCGGTTTCAGCGGCTTGGTGACTTGGCTGGTCTGGCGGTGGCGGGAGAGCGCGACGGTCGAGGAGTTTTTCGCGCGGAACATTATCCTGCTGATCCTAGCTTTGTTCTCAGTGGGGCGGGTATTCTGGTTCTTCAGCCGGAACAAGTCTCCTGAGTCGATACGCTATCTGGAGTCCGTCACCACGGCCCAGCGGATCAAGCTTTCGTTCGCCTACTTCGGCCTCATCGGCCTGCTCGCTTGGGGCATGGCAGCGACGCACGTGGCGCCCGAGGGACTGTGACAGATGTCCGGGATAAACCGCGCGGGGGAAGCGGCTTTCCCG
This sequence comes from Kapaibacterium sp. (SeqCode), assembly GCA_044339945.1. Classification (GTDB taxonomy): domain Bacteria; phylum Verrucomicrobiota; class Verrucomicrobiia; order Limisphaerales; family UBA9464; genus CAIWAH01. The sequence goes on along the minus strand of JBIIUN010000142.1, from coordinate 7,826 downwards.
ATCACGGCTCCGCAGCCTGCCAGCCTAACTTCGCGGCCGAATAGATGCTGAGGAAGACCGCGTCGTCCGGGCCTTCGTTGCGAGCGCCGTGAACTTCGCCCACGTCCGCCACATCGACGTCGCCGGCCCGGATGACCTGCCGGGCACCTTGGCCGAGGTAGTAGGTCAGTTCGCCGCGGAGCATGACCCAGGTATCCTGTCCGTCCGGGTGCGTGTGGGCTGGCACTTCCTGTCCGGGCCGGACGCCCCAGACGGCGATGCTCGTGTGCTTCGTGATGCTGAGTTCGGTGACGGTCGCCTTGTCCGCCGAAAACTGGACTGCTTCCAGGGCGTGGAGGATGCGTTGGCTCATTGGGGTGTCAGGTTGACCGCGCAGTGCTTGTAACTGGGTTGGCGGGAGTGCGGATCGAAGCTGCCGAAGGTCAGCCGATTCACCGCGTCGTAGTGCATCGGGATGAAGAGCTGGCCGGGCTGCACGGTGGGCGTCACGAAGGCCGTGGCCGTCAGGCGGGCGCGGCGCGAACTCACCGTGACCGGCGAATGCGGTGCGATGCCAAGTCGGCCGGCGTCATCGGGATGAATCTCCACGTAGCAGTCGGCCGGGTAGAGCTTGCGGAGGATGGCCGACTTGCCGGTGCGCGTATTGGTGTGCCACTGCGCCGAGGTTCCGCGACCGGTCAGCAGCACGAAGGGAAACTCCGCATCGGTGGGTTCCGCGACTGGCCGGGGCAGGTCGAACAGGAACCGCGCGCGCTGGTCCGGCGTGTAGAACCGGCCATCGGCGAAGAGGCGGCGTTCGCGGAAGGCAGAAGGCAGAATGGAGAATGCAGAAGCCGAGGCGTCCGAGTCTGGGTTAGTCTTCTTCGTTCTGCCTTCTTCATTCTGCCTTTCCGGTAAGGGCCACTGGATGCCGCCGGCCTCGTCGAGGTGCCGGTAGTCGCGGATGCCGGTGATGTCGCAGGGTTGGCCGGCGCTGAGGCGTTTCAGGATCTGGAACACGGCTTCCGGGGAGGACCATTCGCGGAACCGCTCGCTGCAACCCCACGCGGCGGCGATGAGCTTGAAGATGTTGAAGTCGCTCAATGCCTCGCCGGGAGCCCGCAGGACCTTCCTCACCAGCCCGATCCGGCGTTCGCTGTTGATGAGGGTGCCGTCCTTCTCGCCCCAGCCGGCGGCGGGCAGGATCAGGTCGGCGCGTTGGGCGGTCTCGGTCGTGGTGTAGAGATCCTGCACGACGAGGAACTCCAGCTTCTTGGCCAGCTCGTTGAAGCGTCCTTGGTGAATCCACGAATGCGACGTGTTGGTGGCGATGATCCACAGGCCGCGGATCGCGCCGGACTCGATGCCGTCCACAATCTGGTCGTAGGCCCACGAATTCTCCGCGGGGATGCTTTCGGTCGGGAAGTCCAGCAGGCGGGCGACGGTTTCGCGGTCCGCAGGTTTGGTGAAGTCGCGTCCGCCCAGCAGCGAGGTGGCGTTGGCGTAGAGCCGCGAACCCATCGCGTTGCACTGGCCGGTGATGCTGTTCGCGCCGGTGCCGGGCCGGCCGATGTTCCCGGTCATCAACGCGAGGTTGATGATGGCCTGGGCCGTGCGCGTGGATTCGTGGCTCTGGTTCACGCCCATGGTCCACCAGAAGCTGACGCGTTGCTTGGTGGCGATCAGCTCGACGCACCGGTCGAAGTCCGCGCGCTTCAGGCGCGCGGCTGCGCACGCGCGTTCCGGAGTGAACTCGGCGACGAACTGCGCGAATTCGTCGAAGCCGGTCGTGTGCGCGTCCACGAAAGCGCGCTTCACCGCGCCGCGCGCGATGAGCGCGTTCGCGAGCCCGTAGAGCAACGTGAGGTCCGACTTCGGCGCGAGCGGCAGGTGCAGCGTCGCGTTCATCGCCGTCTCGGTGCGGCGCGGATCGAGCACGATGATCTCGGGCGAATGCGGGTTCCGCAGCACGCGCTGCCACATGATCGGGTGCGCGATGCACGGATTGGCCCCGATGAATACCAGGCAGTCCGACTCCTCGAAGTCGGCGTAGGTGTAGGGCGGCGCGTCGAAGCCGAAGCTCTGCTTGTAGGCGACGTGCGCGGTGGCCATGCACTGGCGCGTGTTCGAGTCGCAGTGCAGGCCGCCCATGCCGAACTTGAACAGCGCGCCGACGAAGGCCATTTCCTCGGTGCAAATCTGGCCGGTGCTCAGGTAGGCGATGCTGTGCGGACCGTGCTTCGCCTGGATGCCCTTCATCCGCGTGGTGAACTCGTTCATCGCCCGCACCCATGAGACCGGTTCCAGCTGGCCGGTGGCCGGGTTGCGCAGCAGCGGCGTCGTGGCGCGGTCGGGCGCGGCCAGAGGCGTGAGTGCTTCCCAGCCCTTGGGGCACGCCATGCCGAGGTTCACCGGATAGTCGGGGTCGGCGGTGAGGTTGACCGCCTGGCCCTCGCGGAGGTGGACCTTCAGGTTGCAGCCGGTGGAGCAGAAGCCGCAGACGGTCGTGGTGACGGCGTCGGGCTTGAGCCGCGCGGGCACCTGTCCCAGGCCGAAGTCGCCGGGCTCGCGCACGAGATCGGCAGTGAGGGGACCGGTCCAGCGGCGGAGCAACGAGTTAGGCGGTGTTGGGCTCATGGCATGCCTGGCATCTTGGGGGCGACCCCGGCGACGAAGAACAGGAAGCGCTTGAGCACCGAGGCGGCGAACGTCGAGGCGAACGACGCCGTGGCCCAGACTGGTCCGAAGCCCGCGAAGCCCACGATGGCCAATACGCCCACCAGCGTTGAAACGACGAAAAGCCACAGCCGGACCCGGAGGATGTTCGGGAAAAGCGTTTCCATCGCCCGAACCGACCGGTGGGCCGGGTGTTCGGGTTCGGCGCCGGCCACCCGGTGCAATTGCCGATCCCACAGGAACAGGGCAGTCCGGACGACAAACGCGATTCCCGCGAAGGCGGGGGCCGCGCCGGGTGGTTCGCCTCGAAGCCAGTGACACCAGCCGATCACGCCGGCCGCGCCGGCGGCACCGAGCAGGAAAACCTGGCCGAAGAAGCGGATGAACGTTTCCTGCGCCCGCCAGCACGGCCGCCGCGTATCCACGTAGATCATCGCCGAGGTGAACACGGCCAACAGGCCGATCCCGGCGGTCACCGGCACCAGCAGCGCCGGACTCAGGTTCCCGGGCCAGCGTCCCGCCGCCCGCGCCAGTTCCACGGTGACCGTGGCCGTGGCGAGCACGGACAGGCCGCCGAAGACGATGATCTCGCGACTCATCCAGGAAGTCCGCCAACCCAGGAAGGCCCGCCACGCCCGCAACGGTTGGCCTAGGTGGAAGACGCTGGCGCCGAGGCCCGCATGGAGGACCGTCCACGCCGTGAGCAGCAGCGGCAGCCGGACGGACGGCGGGAGGTGGGCTTGAACGGCGGCGGCGGAAACCCACAGGCCGACGCCCATCTGCGTGAGGAGGAGCATCCACACCAGCGGCCAATGGGCCGCCTGGGGTTTGAACCGGCCATGATCCGCGGCGCGCAGCGTGGAATTGGGCTGGCGGGTCAGGTAACGGGTCGTCGGCAGCGTGATGGCGGGGTCCGGTGAATCGGGCAGCCACCCGTTGAAGTCGGAACCCGGAAGTGCGAAGTCCGAAGTGGTGGTCTCGTTCTGACTTCCAACTTCCGACTTCTGGATTTGCGCCGTCACCTCGGCCGGTTTCACCAGCGCGATGCGGATGGCCTCGTTCGGACACGCCTGCACGCAGGCCGGGGCTTCGCCTTCGGCCAGGCGGCCGTGGCACATATCGCATTTCCGCACGATGCCGCGCTTGGGGGAATACTTCGGCACCTCGTAGGGGCATTTGAGGATGCAATAGCTGCAGCCGATGCACTGGTCATCGAGGTGCCGGACAATGCCGGTGGCCGGGTCCTTGTCGTAGGCGAGCACGGGGCAGCCCAGGAGGCAGCCGGGCTCGACGCAGTGGTGACAGGCCGTGGTGACGGTCTGCTGGAGGGGGATGACCTTTGAGCCTTTGGCCGGTGAGAACCTCGGAAGGTGAGCCGCTGAGACGGTGGCCTGCCCACTTTCCGGCTTTCTCACTTTCTCACCTGCCACCGCATTCAAGGGAACCACGGCCTCGCCCACCAGGAACCCCACTTCGCGCCACGATTCGTCTTCGTCGAGGCCGTTCAACGAGTGGCAGGCGGAGACGCAGCCCTTGCAGCCGGAACAGCGGTCGAGATCCACCTCGAAGGCGTATTGTTCGCCCGGTCGCGGCGCGGTGAGGGGAATCAGGTCCCGGTAACGCGGCGCCGGACCGGGCGCCGCGGGTTGGGAGTGACGACGGGCAAACGCCTCGACGGCCGTGAGCTGCCGCTGTTCGGCGAGCAACGTGTCGATCAACGTGACCACCTCCGCCTCCGGGGTTCCGTGCTGGCCGGATCGGGTCATGGCGCGGGGTCCCGCGGTGGCGCTGCCGGTGGGTTCACCACTTTTTGTAGCCGAGGAATTTGCCGTTCATGGTGATCTTCACGCGGTCGCCATTCGGATCGGGTTCCTTCTCGATCTCCATGGTGAAGTCGATGGCGCTCATGATGCCGGCACCGAACTTCTCCTCGATGAGCTCCTTCATCGTGCGGCCATAGACGTAGATGATTTCCTGGAAGCGGTAGGCCAACGGTTCCTTGGGCACCGTGGGCGCGGCCTCCCCCTTCGTCGCGAATTCCGTGAGCGCCTCGGCGCAGGCGGCGTCGAGCCCGAGAAACTCCGCGACCCGCTTCGCCGCGTCGGCCTCGAGCGCGTTCTCCCCGAGGCAGGCGGAGGTCGTGTAGACTTCGGAGAGTCCCGCGGCCTGCGCGATGGCGGCCCAGGTGGTCGGTTTCGCCTTCTTCGCGGCGAGGATCGTGGCGGTCAGTTCGGTTTTGGTCATGGCAGGGATGTTTTGGAGAAATCTTGGCGCGTCAGGCTTCGCCCAGCAGTTCCTGCAGCCGGCCGAGGTCATGGCGGGAGGTGAACGCGAGGAATGATTCGCCGGGCTGGCGGTGGCGGAGGAAATTCTTCAGCAGGCGCTCCAGCATCGGCTTCAGCGCCTCGAAGCTGACCCCCGTGAAGAGCTGGCGGCCGACGGCCTGCTGGTCGCCGAAGCCGCCGCCGACGAAGACGTGGTAGCCCTCCACCGTCTCGCCGCTGACCTTCACCTTGGCGCCGAGCAGCCCGATGTCGCCCATGTAGTGCTGGGCGCACGAATTGGGACAGCCGGTGAGGTGGATGTTGATCGGCTGGTCGAGGGTCACGCGCGCGTCGAGCCACTTCATCAGTTCGAGGGCGTGGCCCTTGGTGTTGGCGCCCGCGAACTTGCAGTAGGAATTGCCGGTGCAGGCGATGAAGCCGCTCTTGAGGTTCGATTGGCGCCAGTCGAAGCCGAGTTTCACGAGCGCCTTCTTGGCGGTCTCGACGAAGGCGTCCCGGATGTTCGGGAGCACGATGTTCTGCCAGACGGTCAGGCGGACTTCGCCGCTGCCGTAGAGGTCCGCGATCTCGGCGAGCCGGCGCAGCTGTTTCGAGGTGATCTGCCCGACCGGCACCGTGGCGCCGATCCAGTTCAGGCCGGGCTGTTTCTGCGGAAAGACGCCGACATGGGGATGGGGAACGGTTGCGGATTGCGGACCGCGGATTGCGGATTGGGCGTCAGCCGGAACGCGGAGGAGTGGGTAGCCGAGCAGCTTTTCGGTCTCGGCGAGGTATTGGCCGAGGGTCCAGGCTTCGAGGAGGTGCTTGAGGCGCGCCTTCTTGCGGTCGCCGCGGTTGCCATTGGCGATGTAAACCCGGAGCAAGGCGGCGGTAACCTTCAGGATTTCCTCAGGCCGAATCAGCACGCCGAGGTCGCGGGCAAAGGCCTTGTGGCCCGTCGCCCCGCCGAGGGCGCAACGGAAGTAGATGCCATCGGCGATCTTGTCGGTGACGAGCAGCGGGGCGACCGGTGAGGCGCCTGTTGGACCTGACACAGGCGACGGTGCCATGCCCACTACCTTCACGGCCTTGAAGCCGATGTCGTTGGTGTCCTCGACGGTCGGGATCTTGCCGCCGCCGTGGAAGGCGATGTTGAACTTGCGCGGCAGGTCGTAGAACTCGCGGTGGTTGAGGATGAACTGACCGAGCTGCTGCGTGATTGGCAGCGTCTCGATGAGTTCGTCCGGGTCCACGCCGCTCGTGGGATCGCAGGTGAGATTGCGGATGTTGTCCGCGCCCGCACCGCGCGTGTGCAATCCAATGGCCTGGATGCGGCGGAGAAACTCCACAGTGTCCTTAGGCTGGATCAGCCGCAGCTGGAGGTTCGCGCGGGTCGTGATCTGCGTGTAACCGCTGGTGAGCTGGTCGGCGATGTTGGCGAGTTCGCGGAGCTGGAAACTGTGGAGCTGCCCGCCGGGAATCCGCAGCCGCGCCATGTAGGCTTCCTTGTTCGGCGTGAGGAAGAACAGGCCCTGCCACTTGAAGCGGAAGGTGGATTCCTTGTCGGGTGCTTGGTTGGCGGCGGCGTGCTGGAGCAGCAGCGGATAGGCATCGAGCGGATGCAGCTCATGCTTGATGCGTTCCTCGGGAATCAGGTCGTCGAGGTTGGGCTTCGCCGGCGCGGCGGCGGGATTGGGCAGCACATCGCCGAAAGTGAGGCCGCGATTCCGCAGGCCGGCAAAGAGACCTTCGAGGTAGGCGGTCTGCTCGCCGCTGAGCTTCTGGCCGGCAATCTCGGTGAACGGCAGGGAGGGCGTGCTCATGGGCGGAGACGGATGCCGAGCGGCAGATTCGGGGCGGTGAATTGGACGCGGCTCACGTTCAGGCCCGAAGGGCCGTGGGCCGGTAGCCACGGGTGACGCGCAGCGAAACCCGTGGAGCCGATCACTACAAATGGGATTCCGCCCCGGCGGGGCGGAGGGCTAGCCTCGCCGTCATGTCCGGCACCTTCCACTGTCTCAAACTGCACGTCGTGTTCTCGACGAAGAACCGCGAGCCGTGGCTGCGCGCGGACCTTCGGCCGCGGGTGTTCGACTATCTTGGCGGAGTCATCCGGGGTGAACGCGGCGTGGTCCATGCCATCGGTGGCGTGGACGACCATGTCCACCTGTGCTTTGGCTGGCGGACCGACGAGGCGATCTCGGTCCTGATGCGGAAGCTGAAGGCCAACTCGTCGGGTTGGATCCACGAAGCGCTGCCGGGGCTGCGAGGTTTTGCGTGGCAGGAAGGTTACGCGGTCTTCAGCGTGAGCCAGTCGCAGTTGGAACGCGTATGTGCTTACGTCGGCGGTCAGGAAGAACACCACCGGGTGAAACCGTTCCGGGAGGAACTGGCGGAGTTGCTGAGGGCACACCAGATCGCCTTTGAGGATCGATTCCTGGATTAAGGAATCCCCCGCCCTTCCGGGGCTCAGGGCGCCTGTGTTTCGGTCCACGGGTTTGTCCGCGCGGCGGACCGCACCCGTGGCTACCGGCCGACAGCCCTTCGGGCTTGGGCAGAGAAATTCGGATTCAATAGACATCGCGTTGGTAGCGCTTCGCCGCCTTCAGGGCCGCGACGTATTCGGCGGCCTGGTCCTTGGTCCGGCCGCCGGCGTTTTCGATGACGGCGTGCAGCATGGCGTCCACGTCCTTGGCCATGCGTTTGGCGTCGCCGCAGACGTAGAAATGCGCGCCCTCCTCCAGCCAGCGCCAGAGTTCGCCGGCGTGTTCCCGCATGCGATCCTGCACGTAGATCTTCTCGGCCTGGTCCCGGCTGAACGCGAGATCCAGCCGCGTGAGCAGGCCGTCCTTGGACCAGGCGGTGAGCTCCTCCTCGTAAAGGAAATCGCAGGCCCGCTGCTGGTCG
>JBIIUN010000604.1:0-2681 GCA_044339945.1 Kapaibacterium sp. (SeqCode) | reverse complement strand
GCTGGCCGCCTTCGCCTGCCACCTGCCCGCCCTCCGCGCCGCGGACACAGCCAAGCCGGCGGAAGCGGCCGCCCAGGAGACTCCCGAGGAGGTCCAGAAGGCCCTGGCCGAACTGAAGAAGAACAACCCCGTGGAGAAGCTCGGCTGGCAGAACGGCCCCGCCACGGGCGACCTGAAGGGCCGCGCCCAGGTGAAGTTCCCGGCGGAGTTTCGCTTCGTCGGCGCCAAGGATGCCCGCAAGTTGCTGGAACTGGCCGGCAACACGACCGACGGCAATGAAATCGGTGCCCTCGAACAAAAGGCGGATGGCTGGTGGGTGATCTTCGAATTCGACGACATCGGCTACGTGAAGGATGACGAGAAGAACGCGCTGGACGCCGACAAGCTCCTCGAAACCTACCAGCGCGGCGCCAAGCAGGACAACGAGCGCCGCAAGGAGGCCGGTCTGCCTGCCCTCAACGTCGTCGGCTGGCACACCAAGCCCAACTACAACGAGGAGTCCAAGAACCTGGAATGGTCCATCATCCTGGAGAGCGAAGGCGAACAGTCCATCAACCACAACGTCCGCCTGCTTGGCCGCAAGGGCGTGACCAAGGTGACGCTGGTGCTCGATGACCTGAAGGCGCTCGACGCCACCCTGCCCCGCTTCCGCGCCCTGCTGAAGGACTTCAGCTACTCCACCGGCGAAAGTTATGCCGAGTTCAAGGAGGGCGATTCCGTGGCCAAGTATGGCCTGAGCGCCCTGGTGCTCGGCGGCGCGGCGGCCGGCGCCTACAAGCTCGGCCTGCTGGGCGGCCTGCTGGCGTTCTTCAAGAAGGGCTGGAAGCTGCTGGTCTTCGCCGTCGTGGGCATGGCGGCCTGGGTGAAGAATCTGGTCACCGGCAAACGTCCGCCCGGCGCGGGCAACTCCTAGTAGTCGGCTGGGCGCCAACCCGGCGCGCCGCGCCACGGCCCGTTTCCCATGTCCGACCAGCAAACGTTCCTGCTCGTCCTGCTCGCGTTGTATCTCTCGGAGTGCGTGAGCTGGGTCCGGCGTGGCGGCGCCGTGTTCCGGACGTGCCTCGGACGGCGGTGGAGCTTGGCGTTGCATTCCGGCGTGATCGCCAATGACCGCGGCGACCTGCATTGGCATTGGCCCCTGCCGCCGCTGGGCACCGTGCATGTCCTCCGGGTGCCACCGCTGGCGCTGACGCCCGAGGGAATCCTCAGCGGCACCACCGAGGTGCTGCCGGAACAGGGACGCCCGCGGTTCACCGGCCAATGGATTCCTTGGGCGGAAGTGAAGTCGGCCCACGCGGAGAACAAACGGCTGTTCGTGAACGGGGCCCGCTTCTGGGACCACGACTCGGCCTACGAACCGCTCCGATGGGCAAAGGACTTGCCGACGCTCGCCGCCCTGCCGCCGGCAGAGCGCGAAGCGCAAATTCGTCGTCGGCTCGCCGACGCCTTCGACCGCACCGCCTTCGACGCCGCCCGCGCGCAGTTCAATGAAGTCGTCCGACCGGTGCGCCGTTGGTCGCTGGCCCTGTTCGCCCTGCTCTTCGTGGTCGCGCCGCTGGTCGTCTGGTATTTCGGGCTGCTGCCCGCGCTCGTATTCCTAGTGGTCGCCTTGGTCGCCCTGCTGGTCGGCACCGGCAGGAGCTTTCTGCGGGCGCACCGCACGCTTTACCCGGCCGCCGGCGACGAACGCTTCCGGCTCGGCATCCTACTGGCGCTGGCTCCGTTCTCGGCGGTCCGGGCCCCGGATGTCCTCGCCCGGGCCGCGCTGGAACGCTTCCACCCGCTGGTCGGCGCCTTCGCCCTGTTGCCCCGCCCGGAAGCTCTCGCCCTGGCCCGCCGCGTATGGCGCGACCTCAAATTTCCGCTCCGGCCGGAATTCCCTTCGGCGGACCCCGCGGCGGTGGCCGCGGCCCGCTGGTTCCGGGAACAGGAATTGGCCGAGGTCGAAGGTTACCTGGTCCGCGAGGGCGTCTTGCTTGCCGACCTGGCCGCGCCACTCGCCCCTTCGGAGCCCGAGAACACCCAGCATTGCGAGCGGTGCGAAGCCCAGTTCCTGCCCCAGGCCACCGGCTGCGTGGAATGCGGCGGCCGGGCGTTGGTCCCGTTGCCAACCGTTCGCTGACCCAACCCCGCACACTGGGCTTCCTTCGTTTTTGCGGACACGGGAAGCAGGGCAAAACCCTCCCACCGCATGAAGACCTCCGCACCGCCTCAATAAACCAAAGCCAAAGCCAAACGCCGCCACCATTGCGAGCGGTTCAGGCGCGACGCCGTCGCCCTCCTCGAAGGGGGGCGGGGTGCCACCCAGTTGGCCCGCGAACTGGGCTGCTGCCAGTGGAACCTGCGCGACTGGAAGCAACCTGGCAGGGCGAGGGAGACACACGGGGCCCAGATGCGCCCCGCGGTAGCCGCCGACGTGAGTCGGTGGCAGTCGCGCCACGCCAGCTGGCACGCCCACGGACTTACGTCCGCAGCTACCGCGCGAACCGCCCCCCGGTGGCGCCGCCACAACAAAGCGGCATTGATGCGCCCCCGGGGAATGCGCCAAGCTCGGCGGACACACGTGAGCAACGGCGGCACATTCCCGACGACCCACTGGACTGTCCTGGGCGACGCGGCGGACACCCGTTCGCCCGGCCAGGCGGTCGCCTTGGAGTCCCTGTGCCGGGCCTACTGGACGC
>JBIIUN010000603.1:0-2688 GCA_044339945.1 Kapaibacterium sp. (SeqCode) | reverse complement strand
GTCGTCTGACCCTGCTTGCAATCCAAGCGCGGCTGCCGCTCGCACACCCACTTCAGCCGAAACTGATACGCCTTCTTGTCGCACTGCGCCCGGGGAGCCCACACCGAAGGCCCCTTACGGGTATTCAGCATCCGAAACTGCAACCCCGTCAGGTCCGTCACCTTGCCCATCTCACCACCCAGCGCGTCGATCTCCCGCGCCAAGTGCCCCTTGGCCAAGCCGCCGATGGCCGGGTTGCACGACATCTGGCCGATCGTATCGAGGTTGATGGTTAGCAGCAGGGTCTCACAACCCATGCGCGCCGACGCCAGGGCGGCTTCCACCCCGGCGTGACCCGCCCCCACGACAATCACGTCGTAACGCTTTGGATAAACGAACATGTATCGCTCGCAGGGTAATCAACCTCCCCGCCAAGCCAAGCCAGTGTTCCACGTGGAACAACGGAAAGGAGCTCGGAGCAGGGAGCGCAGAGCGAGGAGCGGAAAGGGATGGTCAGCGCAATCATCGAGGTTCAATGGGCGAACTCAGCACCCACCCAGTTCCTCTCGGGCCCCCCTACCTGCTCCGAGCTTCAAGCCGCCGCCAGCACCCCGAGCAAAGCGCCAATCGCCAGCAACACTCCCGCCGCCACCAACGCGATGGTCTGACCCGCCAACGGACTCATCGCGCCGAGCCGACGGCGGAGTCGATACCCGTTCCGGCGCGTTCACCGCTTCCGGCTTCAGCAGGCGGCCCACGCCCGGCCCGGGCATCGGCACCCCGCGGGTGCCGTTCTCCGCCAGCAAGGATCCCAAACCGCGACCTAAGGCCGAACGTGACATGACGCCGCCACCCTGCCCCTGCCCCTGCCCGGACTCAATCCATTCTTACTAACAACCCTTGGGGGTCCAACGACCGCTACCACCCATTAGTGGGGCCCCCCCTTCCCGCTACTCCGCATTGTCAATCCAGCGGACTCCGCACGCCCAACCCCGGCTTCGCCATCACATGCGTGTAGATCTGCGTCGTGGACACGTCCCGATGGCCCAGCAAATCCTGCACCGTCCGGATATCCGTGCCGCCCTCCAGCAGATGGGTCGCGAAGCTGTGCCGCAACGTGTGCGGCGTGACCCGCGGCCCCAGGCCCGCCTTCCGCGCCGCCGCCTTCACCGCCCGCTGCACGTTGTCCTCCAGCAAATGATGCCGCTTCACCACCCCATCCTCCGGATCACGGGCCGGCTTCCACGCCGGAAACACCCAATACCAACCCCACTCCTCCCCCGCCTTGGGAAACTTCCGCGCCAGCGCCCCGGGCAGCCTCACGCCGGCCAGGCCCGCCGCCCGATCCGTCTCATGGATCAGCCGCACCCGACGCAAATGGGCCGCCAACGGCTCCCGGAGCGCCTCCGCCAACACCGTCACGCGGTCCTTGTTCCCCTTGCCCGCCCGCACCGTGACCTGCCGCCGCTCCAGGTCCACGTCCTTGACCCGCAGCCGCAACAACTCCAGCAACCGCAGCCCGCTCCCGTAAAGCAACTGCGCCGGCAACCGGTAATCCGCCTCCATCGCGTCCAACAGGCGCCCCACCGCCTCCCGGCCCAACACCTCCGGCAAGCGCCGCGGCCGCTCCGCCCGCGCCATCTCCCCAAAGTCGCCCAACGGCCGGTGCAACACCTGCCCATACAGGAACACCAGCGCGTTCAACGCCTGGTTCTGCGTCGCCGCCGACACCTGGCCCCGCGTCGCCAAATCGCTGAGGAACGCCGCCACCTCGGCCGCCCCCATCGACTCCGGCTCCCGCCAGCCCCACACCTTGCCCCCGCTCGCCGACCGCGCCACCACCGGGCGGTGAAACCGCAGGAACCGCTCGATCCAATGCCAATACGTTTCCTCCGTGCGCGCCGCGTAGTGGAAGAAGCGCATCACCTCCCGGCCCTGGCCCTTGAGGTTAAGCTGCCGATTGGGCACAAACCGAACGCCCGACCGATTCGCCCCATTTGCGGCGTTGGCGGTGGCGTCCGGCGGCGGCTCCGGGGTAACTCTCTGCTCGACAATCACGTCGGGAGTTTTTAGAAAAACGGCATTAACAATCAAACCGCAAATTTGCGGCTCACTTAACTGTTCGGATAAACACGCATGACCTCTCCGGAAATTGACACCGCGGTTCTTGCCGTCGCTGAGTCCCACTGGAAGAAGGTGGCGATGATCATCATGAAGGCTGCTGCGAGGCTCGGACCTGGATTGCCCGAGGGCGATGCGGGTTACAGCATGGTTGCTGCGAGGATTGCCGCGCTCGTCGCTGCGGGGCGACTGGTCTCGCAAGGGGATGTCAGCAGGTGGCGGCATAGCGAGGTTCGGCTGCCATGAATCTAAATCCGAACCATGCGCGTCAGCCAACGCCGGTCGAGCGTCAGGCTTGCAGTCCGGCGTCACTGGCCCGGCGTGGCTGCGCTGGTCGTTAGGCCACGCGGTTCCGTCGGGGGGTGGACTGGCTCAACGACCGCAGCACTTCTTCCACTTTCGGCCGCTGCGGCAGGGGCAAGGGTCGTTCGGACCGGTGGTCACTCGCACGGGTGAGACCACGGGCGCCGGGGGAACCGCCGGCAACCCCCGCTTATCCTTGATCGGCGGCGGATTCGGCAGCGTTTCCCGCAACCACTGCCCGAGGAACTGCCCGAAACCCCAGCCGTAGGGCTTGAGTGCCCTCAG
>JBIIUN010000602.1:0-2697 GCA_044339945.1 Kapaibacterium sp. (SeqCode) | reverse complement strand
ACAATCCTGTGGCTCTGGAGGCCGCCAACGCGGCTTCTAACCCACGACCGCCCGGCTCGTCACCCACGCTCAACCGTTCGTTGTTGAGCCATAGGGTCTAGGGCAGGGAAGGCGCGCTGCACCTTCCCCGCCCCGGCGCTCCGCGGGGGACGCGAGGCGGCCGCAGCGCGGCCGCCCTGCCACGATGAAAAGATGCGCCCCCGCGGTTGCTTCGAGCAGGGCTTGGCTTGCCACGTCCCGGCCGCTGCCTACGCTCTTCCCCAAGTTATCCCATGAACACCGAGGAACAGATCAGCCGATTCCGTGAAACCTACGCCGCCGTGCGCGCCGAGATCGGCAAGGTGATGGTCGGCCAGGACGAGATCGTGGACGGCACCCTGACCGCCATCCTCGGGGGCGGCCATGTGCTGCTCGAGGGCGTGCCCGGCCTCGGCAAGACGCTGCTCGTGCGCACGCTCAGCGAGGTGCTGGAACTCAGCTTCAGCCGCATCCAGTTCACGCCCGACCTCATGCCGGCCGACATCCTCGGCACCAACCTCGTGATGGAAGACGCCGATGGCCGGCGGGCGTTCGAGTTCCAAAAGGGGCCGGTGTTCGCCAACATCGTCCTCGCCGACGAAATCAACCGCGCCACGCCCAAGACGCAGTCCGCGATGCTCGAGGCCATGCAGGAGAAGCAGGTCACCGCCGGCGGCGCCAACCGGCCGCTGCCCAAGCCGTTCTTCGTGCTCGCGACGCAGAACCCCATCGACCAGGAAGGCACCTACCCCTTGCCCGAGGCGCAGTTGGACCGCTTCTTCTTCAAGCTGGTGGTCGGTTATCCCACGCGCGAGGAACTGACCGAGGTGCTCAACCGCACCACCGAGGGTGGCAAGGTCACGCCGGACAAGGTGCTCGACGGTCCCGGCCTGATCGCGCTGCAGCAGCTCGTCCGCGAGGTGCCCATCGCCAGCCACGTGAAGGATTACGCCGTGCGGTTGGTGCTCGCGACGCATCCGAAGACCGAGACCGCCGCGCCGATCACGAACCAATACCTGCGCTTCGGCAGCAGCCCGCGAGGCGCCCAGGTGCTGATCTTCGCCGGCAAGGTCCGGGCGCTCACCCACGGGCGATTCAACGTGAGCTTCGACGACCTCGCCGCCGTCGCCACCCCGACCTTGCGTCACCGGCTCATCCCGAACTTCGAGGCCGAGGCGGAAGGTGTGACCACCGACCTGATCATCGCGCAGATCCTGAGGGACGTGCCGCGGGACGCGACGGTGGCGGTCTAACGCTGCGATTGCTCAACCAAGGGCCGCGTGTGTGTTTAGATTTGCCAGCCGAAATCACAGAGCACTTGCCCGGTGGATATCAGCCAAAGCCGGGAATATGGCTGGTGCTTCCCCAAACAGCCGTGGTTGGGCACGGCATTGTCACCCTGAATTCATGGATCCGGGCAAACGATTGGTATCCGCAATCGCTTCAGGATGTCGTTTGGTTCGGCGACGATGGCGTTGGAAATCTGTTGGGTTGGCGGCCTGATTTGGGAGTCGCAGTGCTATGGAATCCGGAAGATGGAGCACCGTGGAAAGATGGTTCCGTAAGTGATATCTGGAGGTTTTTATTGGATGACTATGACGATGGTGAGGACGCTCGTGGTGGCCCATCTCTGAGTTAGCTCTGGGGTATAGTGCCGTTCGCTTCGACCAGAAGTCGTCCTGCGAATCTGGTCGAATCCGCCACCGACACTCGGCGCCGGATCTTGCTTCCACATTCAACCCCCATTGGCCGAACTCCACGGCAATTCTGTGGCGATCGATTTGTGTCCCGGGAGCGAAGCATTGTCCCTGTTGCCTCGGGCAACGCTGATGGGCCTCGGGGTCCTTCCTTCATCGACCGGCGGCGGCGTTGCGGCCTAGCCTGCTGCCGTGCCCGCCTTGGACTTCCAGTTCATCAACGGGGCGCTGCGTTTCCCGGCGCTTCGCCTGTGGCTGGACCCACATGACCGCGTTGGTCCTGACGAACTGGCGTTCGTGTCGCACGCCCATTCCGACCACACTGGCCGGCACGCGCGGGTGGTCTTCACCGCGCCGACCCAGCAGCTCATGCGCGCGCGGGTCAGTGGCCAACGCGCCGAGCATGTCCTCGCCTACGGGGAACGGCGGGCCCTCGCTGAGTTCGGCGGCCCGGCCGAGCCCGCCGCCCACCTCACGCTTTTGCCCGCCGGGCATGTGCTGGGCTCCGCCATGTCGCTCGTCGAATGCGCCGGCGAATCGCTGCTCTACACGGGCGACTTCAAGCTGCGTCCGGGCCTCAGCGCGGAGCCGTGCGAGCCGGTCCGTGCCGACACGCTGGTGATGGAAACCACCTTTGGCCGGCCCGAGTATGTGTTGCCCCCGACAGAACGCATCGTGGCGGACATCGTGGCCTTCTGTCGCGCGACGTTGGCCGAGAACCAGGTGCCCGTGCTGCTGGGCTACTCGCTGGGCAAGGCCCAGGAACTCCTGGCCTGCCTCGCGGACGCCGGCCTGCCCGTGATGCTCCAGGAACAGGCCGCGAAGCTGACCCGAATCTACGAGGGCTTCGGCCAACAGTTTCCCGAGTGGCGCCACCTCAAGCCCGCCGCCGCGGCCGGCCATGTCGTGATCGCGCCGCCGGGCGGGGCGACCGCGAAGCTGCGCGAACAATTCCCCGGGTGCCGGCTGGCCATCGCCACGG
>JBIIUN010000140.1:0-10495 GCA_044339945.1 Kapaibacterium sp. (SeqCode) | reverse complement strand
ATCTCCTGGAACTGCCGGCGGGCTTCGTCGAGCCGGCCGGAACGCAGGTAAAGTTCGGCCAGGCGCGCCGTCACCTGCGGATCCGCGGCGCCCGACTCCACCAAGCCTCGCAGGACCGCTTCGGCCCGTCCGGAGTCGCCAAGGGACAAGTAGCCGTCGGCCAGGCGTCGCAGGAGCGCGGGGTCCGACGGTTTCGCGGCCGACACCTTGGCGAGGCATTCCCGCGCGCGGGCAATCGCCGATTCCTTGAGGCCGGATTCCGCCTGGGCGATTCGCCCGTAGAGCGCGGCCAAATCCAGCCAGGCGACTGTCGAAACCACCTTCTGCCGGGAGGCGGTTTCGACGACCTTCAGCGCCTCGGCGGGTTGTTTCTGCTGGAGCAGAATCTGCGCGAGCATCGCGTAGTGCCCGAGCTGGGTGGGTTCCTCCCGGATCAACTCGCGGTAAGTGGTCAACGCGGTCTCAATGCGGCCTACCTGCACGCAGGCCAGACCAAACATGACCCGGAGCTGGGCCGAGACCCCGGGCAGTTTCACGCTGCGCTCGAGGATTTCGAACGCCTTCTGGGGTTGCTCCCGCGCCATGAAACGCCGTGACACCTCCAGGGCCAGCGCCTCGTTGCCCGGGTCCTTTTCCAGTGATCGGACGAAGTGCGCCAATGCCGCGGCATTATCGTCGCGGGCTTGCTCGACCACCCCCGCGGAAAAAGCCGCCAAGGCCTGGGCCCGGTCCTCCAGTTCCGCGTCGTTCAGCCGGGGAATGGCATCTGCCCCCGAACTCGCCGATTGCGGCGCGCGGGCGGTGCGGCAACCGGAACCGGCCAAGAGGCAGGCCAGCAACAGACCCGCCGTGGCCGCAGGATTCAGCGCAAAAGAGCGGGGCATGTGGGCAAAGAAAAACGCGACCCCGGGCAGGCGGGGCCGCGCTGAAAGTGCATGTTGTCGCGAAGCGGGAACGGCGCGTGCCGTCCGTTACTTCTGCCAGGTGCGCTTCTTGTGGCGATTGAGGCGCAGCTTCTTGCGGCGCTTATGTTTGTTGATCTTCGCCTTACGACGTTTCTTTAGTGAACCCATAGCTTGATAATTTTGTCTTCCAGCCGGCCTAGTAAACCACCTTGTTCAGCGGATACTCGATGATGCCCTCGGCCCCGGCGGCCTTGAGCTGCGGTATCAATTCCCGGACGACGGACTCGTCCGCGATGGTTTCCACCGCCACCCAGCCGGCCAACGACAGACTGGAGACGGTTGGATTACGCAAGGCGGGGAGGGATTGCAATAGCTTTGGCAAGTTATCTTGCCGGACGTTCATCTTGATCCCGACCTTGACCTCGGCCTCGATTGCCCCGCGGAGCAGCAGCGCGAGGGTTTCGATCTTGTGCCGCTTCCAGGCGTCCTTCCACGCGTCGTGGTTGGAAATGAGCCGCGGGGTGGAGGTCAGGAGCGTATCCACGATCCGAAGCTTGTTGGCCCGGAGCGAGGAACCGGTCTCGGTAACGTCCACGATGGCGTCCACCAGTTCGCGGGCCTTCACCTCGGTCGCGCCCCACGAGAATTCCACGTCCGCCTTCACGCCGTGCTTCTTCAGCCAGCGTTTGGTCATGCCCACGACCTCGGTGGCGATGCGTTTGCCCTCGAGGTCCTTGACCGTCTTGATTTCGGACTCCTCGGGCACCGCCAACACCCAGCGGGTCGGCTGGCGGGTGGACTTGCTGAAGATGAACTCGCCGACCTCGTGGACCTTGCTGTGGTTTTCCTGGATCCAGTCGAAACCGGTGATGCCGGCGTCCAAGTAGCCCAACTCCACGTAGCGGCTGATCTCCTGCGCGCGGATCAGCCGGATGGTCAGTTCCGCATCATCCACGTAGGGCTCGTAGCTACGGCTGGACACCGAGATGTTCCAGCCAGCCTTGCCCATCTTCTCGATGGTGGCGTCCTGCAGTGAACCCTTGGGGAGGCCAAGCCGCAGTTTCCGGGGCACGGACGCTTCCGGGATGGTCTTTTTGCTCATCAGGTGGGGCGGGAAAGGGACCAGCGGACGGCAGTGAGCAGGGAAGTCGGTGACTCCTGCCCTCCGCTCGGCGTGCCGATGCCGAAAGCCATCAGTGCGACGACGGCAGGCAGCCAAACTTGATGAACAGCGCGAGGTAGACCAGGAAGCTTCCCAGCATCAAGCCCATGCCCTTGCCGTTCACGGCCAAGGCAATGCCGGCGGCCATCACGACCGTGCAGCCGAGGAAAAACACCCAAGTGAGAAGACCTTTCATTTGCGAGCGGACTGGTAGCGCAAGGCTGCGGGCAAGACAAGCAGTCCGTCAGCATGAAATGACCAATTCACAATGACCAATGCCCCAAGCCGCAAGACAACGCTTCGGCCAGGATGCCGTTTGGGCCTTGGGCCTTGGGCATCGGAGGTTTGGACATTTCGCCCGCGGTTGGACTTTGTCCCGCCATTCGTCCACGCTGCGCGGCCCATGGGCAAACGGTTCTACATCACGACCGCGATCGACTACGTCAACGGCGCGCCGCACCTGGGTCACGCCTACGAAAAGGTCGTCGCCGACGTCATCGCGCGCGCCCGGCGCAGTTTCGGGCAGCAGGAAGTGTTTTTCCTCACCGGCCTCGACGAGCACGGCCAGAAGGTCCAACAGGCCGCCCAAGCCGAAGGCAAGGACCCGCAGACCTACTGCGACGGGCTGGCCGTCCAGTGGATCGAACTCACGAAACGCCTTGGGCTCAGCAACGACGACTTCGTCCGCACCACCCAGGCCCGCCACAAGCAGGTCGTGGAAGCCTTCCTCAATAAGCTCCATGCCGACGGGCACTTCTACAAGGAGACCTACGACGGTTGGTATTCGGTGAAGGAGGAGACGTTCCTCACCGAAAAAGACCGCAATCCCGACGGCACGTGGGACGCCAAGTGGGGTCAGGTGACCCGGCTTCAGGAGTCGAACTGGTATTTCCGCATGGGGCAGCATCAGGACTGGCTGATCGCCCATCTCGAAGCCAATCCCGGCTTCGTCCAGCCCGAGTCGCGCCGGAACGAAATCCTCGGTTTCCTCCGCAGCCAAAAGCTGGAGGACCTCTGCATCAGCCGCCCCCAATCGCGCCTGAGCTGGGGCATCCCCCTGCCCTTCGATCCGGAATACGTGAACTACGTCTGGTTCGACGCCCTGACGAATTACTTCTCCTTGCCCGCCGCCCTCGGCGATCCCATCGCATGTGCCGCCCTCGGCTGGCAGCCCGCCTCGAACGCTCCGGCGCCCGAGCTTTGGCCAGCCGACATCCACCTGCTCGGCAAGGACATCGTGAAGTTCCACGCAGTTTACTGGCCCATCATGCTCAAGGCCCTGGGCGCGCCCCTGCCGAAAACCATCCTGGCGCACGGATGGTGGCAAAAGGACGGCCAAAAACTCAGCAAGAGCACCGGCAACGTCGTGGACCCCATCGCCGTGATCGACGAATGGGGCTTGGACGCCTTCCGCTACTACGTCGTCCGTGAGCTCGACATCGGCCCCGACGGCAACTGGACCGACGACAGCTTCAAGTCCCGTTACAACGCGGAACTCGCCAACGGTTTGGGTAACCTGCTGAACCGTTCGGTAAACATGCTGAACAAATACCGCGACGGCGTGGTGCCGGCGGTGTCTATCGAGCTTTCCTCTGCTGCAAATGCAACCGGGGAACAAACCAAAGCCAGGCTCAACGCCTTCGACCTCCAAGGCGCACTCCTCAGCATTTGGGACCTCGTCAACTGCGCCAATCTTTATGTCGAGCAGACCAAGCCGTTCAGCCTCGCCAAGGACCCGGCTCAAGCCGTCCGGCTCGACGAAGTGCTCTACAACTTGGTGGAAAGTTGCCGCGTGCTGGCCGTGCTCCTCTGGCCGTTCATCCCCGGCACCTCCGAGAAGATCTTTGCCCAGCTCAATCTCCCCGGCTCGCCCGGCGACTGGAAACTCGCCAAGTGGGGCGGCCTGCAACCCGGCCACAAGGTCGGCGCGCCGATCCCATTGTTCCCACGAAAAGACCTCGTGAAGAAGTAGGCGGAAATGGAATCCGCAATTTTTGCCGATTCTGCCGATCAGTTCCCGTCTGCGTCATCGGCGCAATCTGCGGACGAACTGCCTTCACTCCCCGAACTGCCCGCCCTTGTCCTTGAACAGCAGGTTGAAGGTCGTCATCGAGCCGTAGCAGCGGGTGATATACTGCTGCCAGTCGAACTTCTCCGCGCTGGTCAGCGTCTCGCTGGCGTTGATCTTCTGCTCCAGCACGCGGATCTGGTTCCGCATCATCACCAGCTTGTGGAAGAACACCTCCAGCTCCACTTCCTTCGCCTGAAGTGAACGGTCCGCAGGCTGAAGCACCATGGTGCCGCCCACCCAGCGTTTCCCGAGTTCGTTCACGGTCGAGTCGGCCGTTTCCAAGCCCAGTTCCGCCACGAGCGCGGCGACGGTCTCGCGGATTACGTCGGGCAGCGCCTTCGCCGTCTCCCCGACCGTGGCCGGCGCCTCGGCGGGCACCACGGAACTTGCGTCCGGGTCCACCGGCTTGCGCCCGTCGGCGAAGAGGATTTCCGCCGCGTATTCGTTGATCGCCTTGACCGTGCCGCGGCCGTATTGCGGGTGCACGACGTCCATGCCGAGATGCAGTTCCGAGAGCTTCATGCGCGGAGGCTGCCGCAGAATCCCTCGCGCCGGAAGTTCGGAAACAATCCGCGCCGCTCACCCCGCCAAGGGGATGGACGCCGACGACGTTTCCGGAGACGTTTTGTGCACGCCACATGATTGCCTTCGCCCGTTTCGCCTCGTTGCTTGCCGTGGGCTTTGCCTTGGCCGGTCCCGTTTCGGCGGCTGATGCCCTGCCCAAGCTCACCCAACTGCTCGCGGAATCGTCCGACGCCCAATTCCAGCTCGACGTGTTGCGCGGGCTTAGCGACGCGCTCAAGGGCCGACGCACCGCCCCGATGCCCGCCGGCTGGGAAGCCGTCGAAGCCAAGCTGGCGGACAGCGCCAACGCCGACGTCCGCACGCTCACGCAAACCCTGTCCCTGACCTTCGGCAGCCCGCGCGCCCGCACCGCCCTGCGCGCCACCGCCGCCAACCCGCAGGCCGAGGCCGGCGCCCGCCGCACGGCGCTGGATTCCCTCCTGGCCATCCGCGACCCGGAACTCCCCAGGCTCCTGCAAAAGCTCGTCGCCGATCCCGCCGTCCGGGCCCAGGCGATCCGCGGACTCGCCGCCTTCGACGACGCCGGCACGCCGGGCGCGATCCTTGCCGTCTACGCCCAATTGGCACCCGCCGAACGCCGGGACGCGCTCAACGCGCTCGCCGCCCGCGTCGCTTTTGCTAAGCCGCTGCTCGCTGCGATCGCGGCCAATCAGGTGCCCAAGGCCGACCTGACCGCCGACCTCGTCCGCCAATTGCGCGGGCTCAAGGACGAGGGCCTCCGCGCCGACCTGACCCGCCTGTGGGGCGTCATGAAGGAAACCAGCCCCGACATGGAGGCGGACATCGCGAAGGTGAAGAAGGCCTACTGGGCGGGCGGTTCCACCCCGGGCGACGCGCCGCGCGGCCGCGTGGTTTTCAACAAGGTCTGCGCCCAATGCCACCGCCTGTTCGACACCGGCGGCAACGTCGGTCCCGACATCACGGGCGCGAACCGCGGCGACCTCGACTACCTACTCCAGAACATCCTCTTCCCGAACGCGGTCATCCCCAACGAATACCGCGCCTCCACGATCGAGACCAAGGACGGCCGCGTGGTGATGGGCGTCGTGAAGTCGCAGGACGCCACTGCCTACGTGGTCCAGACTGCCACGGAGCTGGTGACCATCCCCAAGGCCGAGGTGGACAAGGTCGAGGAAAGCGAACAGTCCATGATGCCCGAAGGCATGCTCGCGCAGTTGCCGGAAACCGAGATGCGCGACCTGCTCTACTACCTCACCCGCCCCGGCCAAGTGCCGCTGCCGAAGTGACAGCGGAGCGCGGACGGTCTTCGTCCGCGAGGAGTCATCGAGCACAGCACCGCTTCCGCGATACCGTTGTCCAATTGCGGGTTACAGGCTGATTCGCCCCTCAAACACGAACGTCGCCGGGCCCTTCAGCCGCACGTCGCCGAACTGCCCGTCGCGGCTGCTGAAGGCCACCTCCAGCTCGTCGCCGCCCTGCACCTGCACCCGCACCGGCGAGGTGAACCCATGCAGCGCCGACGCGATCATCGCGCTCGCCGACACGCCGGTGCCGCACGCCAGCGTCTCGCCTTCCACGCCCCGTTCGTAGGTGCGCACCCGGATGAAGTTCGGTCCCTTCACCTGCGCGAAGTTCACGTTCGTCCCGCGCGGCTTGAAGTGCTCGTGCCAACGCAGCTCGGCGCCCAGTTGCTGCACCATCGCCTGGTCCGCGTCGGGCACGAACACCACCGCGTGCGGCACTCCGGTGTTCAGCGAACTGACCTCCAGTTCGCCCTGCGACGTCGCCACCTGCTCGCGCAGCCGCAGCGAATGCGGCGACGTGAGGTTCACCGTCACCCGGTCCCCGTCGAAGTCGGCGCGGATCACCCCGGCCACCGTCTCGAACGCCACCGACGGCTGGCTCCAGGCCGTGGTGCGCTGGATGTAGCGGGCGAAGCAGCGAGCGCCGTTGCCGCACATCTCGGCGTCCGAACCGTCGGAATTGTAGAACTGCCACGCCCAGTCGGCCTGGCCGGTGCGGGCGGGCACCAGCAGCATCACGCCATCGGCGCCGATGCCGAACTGGCGGTGGCACAGGCGGACGACCTGTTCGGGGGTCAGGGCAATGTTTCCGGCGCGGTTGTCCAGCAGGATGAAATCGTTGCCGGCCCCGGACATCTTGGTGAATTCGAGCGTCATCTTGAAGCGCGCGGACAGTAGGGAACGGCGTCGCCCCGGCAAGGGGGTGGCGGGCCGGCGACGTCCTAATCTGGAATGCCGGAAAGCAGGAACGGCCGAATTCCTTCCTGTTTTCCTGCTTTCCAAATTGGAATCAGGCCACTGCCGACGGGCCGTCAAAATCCCGGCGGCGGCTCCACGAAGTCGGCCAGCACGCTGGCACGCATCTCGGCGGGGATCGGCAGGTATTTGCCCGTGGCCTCGGCGAGCAGATTGCCTTCGCAGTCGCGCAAATCCCCGCGGGTGAGGAACAGCCGGCCGCGCTTGTTCTCGACCAACTCGCCGCGGGCCACCACGTCCACGCCCGGCCGGGTCGGCCGCAGGTAACGGACCGTCAGCTCCGCGCAATAGGCGAACTGCTTCGTCTCCACGCTCGCGGCCCAGACCATGATCTCGTCCAGCACCGTGCCCACGATCCCGCCATGCACCACCCCGGTGAACCCGCAGCAGTCGGCCCGGAACCGGAACCGCGTCTCCACCGCGCCCGGCACGGCCCCGATGGGCAGCTTCAGGCCGATGGGATTTTCCAGGCCACAGACAAAACAACTGCGGGTCGGCGGAAGCGGCTGCATGGCCGAAGCCTCGCCCGGCGCCCGCTCCGCGACCAGCCTCCGTTCGGGCGCCCACCCGCCCCGTTGCATCCCCCGCATGGCGCCGTGCCTCGCGGGCATGGTTCCGGGCCGAATCCGCGGCAACCTCGGTTCGTCATTCCCGGCGGTCCGCTTCTCCCGTGTCATGGTCTGTCCCGTCCGGTCGGCAAAACCTCAGCCGGCCGACGTGCAAACTCATGGACGCTGCGACGCGGCTGCCTAGAGTCGTCCGCACTGCCAAAGTTATGAGCATCCGAAACCGCCTTGCCCTGGTGTGGCTGGCCGCCCTGCTGGCCGCCTTCACCCTGCGCGCCGAACCCCTCCGCGTCTTCATCCGCGGGGGCATCAAGACCCACGGCCCCAACCAGCATGACCATCCCCGCTTCCTCGGCGAATGGACGAAGCTGCTCGGCGAACGCGGCGTCACCACGAGCGGCGCGATGGAGTTCCCCACCGCCGCCCAGCTCGATGCCACCGACGTCGTGATCATCTACGCCGCGGACGGCATGAAGATCGTCGGCGACGAACGCACCCGCTTCGAGAAGTTCCTCCAACGTGGCGGCGGCGTGGTGGTGATCCACGATGGCGTGGTGAGCGCCGACCAGCACGAGTGGTGCAAACGCATCATCGGCGGCGCGTGGCGCTGGGACGGCGAGAAGAAGACCCAGTGGCGCGAGGGCGAGGTCGGCCTTTATTTCGTGAACCCGGAGGACCCGATCACGAAGGGCATGTCGAACTTCGACTGGAAGGACGAGGTCTACAACCAATTGGACATGGCCACGGACGTGAACGTGCTCGCGCAGAGCTTCGTGGACGTCTTCAGCATCTGGCCGCAGGTCTGGACCTACGAGAAGACCCTGGCCGGCGGCGCGGCGCCTTACCGGGTGTTCGTGAGCCTGCCCGGCCATGAGTTCGACGTGTTCAACACGCCGCACTACCGCACGCTGCTGCTGCGCGGCCTGGCCTGGGCCGGCAAGCGCGCCAACCTGGACGAATTCTCCAAGGCCGAGGAACTCGCCTCGCTGAAGTATCCCGCCGGCGGCCCGCGCAAGGCGGCCGACGCGATCAAGACGTTCAACACCCATCCCGAGTTCAACGTCACGCTGACGGCCGACGAAAACGTGTCCGAGAAGATCATGTCGGTGGACTGGGACGCGCAGGGCCGTCTGTGGGTGGTCGAGACGCCCGAATATCCCGGCGGCCTCGACGTGAACAAGAACGACTTCAAGGCCTACTGGAACCGAGTCAACGACCCCGCCAATTTCCCCGTCGGCGGCAAGCAGCCCCGCAAGCCCCAAGACCGAATCTCGATCCTGGAGGACACGAACGGCGACGGCGTGATGGACAAGAAGACGGTCTTCGCCGACGGCCTGGAGCTGCCCACGTCTTCGGTGTTCTGGAAGGACGGCGTGATCGTTTCGCAGGCGCCCGACATCCTGTTCATCCGCGACACCAACGGCGACGGCAAGGCCGATAAGGTCGAGACGCTCTACACCGGCTGGGGCACGTTCGACACGCACGCCGTCATCAACAACTTCAAGTGGGGCTTCGACGGCTGGGTTTACGGCACGGTCGGTTACACCCGCGGCCGCGTGACCTCCGGCGACGGCTCGAAGAAGTTCGGTGACATCGCGGCCGGCGTGTTCCGCTTCCGCCCCGATGGTTCGGCGCTCGAACAGATTGCCGCCGGCGGCTGCAACACCTGGGGCTGCGAAGTCGCGCCCGACGGCGAAATCGTCTTCACCACCGCGACCTGCGGCGAGCCGATCTGCCACGTCGTCATCCCCGAGAAGGTCCTCGCCCGCGGCCAGGTCGGCGGGATGAAGGCGTTCCTCAACGTCCTCGAGGAGAACAAGATTTACCCGGCCTTCGACGAGAAGCGTCAGCCCTACGTGCAGATCGACTGGGTCGGCGCCTGGACCGCCGCCGCCGGGGCGACCATCTACGACGGCGGCGCCTGGCCCGCCAAGTGGGCGCCGGACGACCGCTATTCGTTCTTCATGAGCGAGGCGACCCGCCAGCTCTACCACCACGAGTTCCTCGACCCCAAGGGCGCGACCTACCAGGGCCGCAAGGAAGACGGCCGCAAGCAGACCGAGTTCATCGCGAGCACCGACTACTGGTTCCGCCCGATCACGGCCCGCGTCGGCCCCGACGGCGCGATCTACCTCGTGGACTTCTACAACCAGATTGCCGTCCACAACGACACCCGCGGCCCCGCCCACGGCGCCCGCAACGCCGCCACCCGGCCGGACCGCGACCATCACTTCACCCGCGTCTATCGCATCCAGCACAAGGAGGCCAAGGCACTGCCCGCCGCGAAGCTCGACAAGAATGATCCCGCCGGCCTCGTGAAGCTGCTCGAACATCCCAACGGCTGGGTCCGCGGCACCGCCAACCGCCTGCTCAACGAGACACAGGCCCCGCAGGCCGCAGAGCCGCTGGTGCAGACCGCGAAGGGCAGCGCCAGCAAGTATGGCCGCCTTCAGGCACTCTACGCCTTGAACAACTTGGGCCGCCTCGAAGACGGGGTGCTGCTCGCCGCGTTGCAGGACAAGGACGGCGCCGTGCGCAAGAACGCCGCGAAGATCGCGGGCGAACGCGCCGAGATCAGCAATCCATCCCGCGCCGCCATCCAGGCCCTGCTCAAAGACCAGGACGGCCGCGCCCAGATCAACGCGCTGATGGCCCTCGGCTCCTTCCCCGCGACCCGCGAGACCGCCGATGCCGTGGTCGCCGTCTGGCCCAGTCTCAAGGATCGCTGGGTGGAATCGGCCGCCGTCGGCGCCGCCGCCAAGGATCCCCTGCTCTATCTCGAAGCCGCGTTCGGCGCGAAGGACCCCGCCTTCCTGGCCAGCTTCGTCCCGCACCTCGCCCGCCTCGCGGCCAACAGCCCCGACGCCACCACCGGGGCCAAGCTGGTCGCGTTGCTTGCCGGCGCCCCCGCCTCGGCCGACGGCCTGAAGCAGGCGACGCTCGACGCCTTCACCGCGAACCTGAAG
>JBIIUN010000139.1:0-10514 GCA_044339945.1 Kapaibacterium sp. (SeqCode) | reverse complement strand
GGTCTTCAAGTGGAAGAATGTCACGCTCGCGCCGGGCGAAACGCTTAGCCTCACGAAGCGCCAGCGCATCCAGGATTTCACGACCCGCAAGCACCACCCCGGCCGGCATCGGGTCGAGGTGACCGTCAACGGGGACCGCCAGGCGGGCGCCGAATTCCGGTTGGAGACTTGAGGCGGGCGCGACCGCTCATTTGGCCGGCTGGAAGGGGATGCGGACGAAGAACGTGGTGCCTTCGCCGACCCGGCTCTCAAACGTCAGTTCGCCGCCATGCAGGCGAGTGCAGTCCCGCGCGATGGTCAGGCCGATGCCGGTGCCACGAATCTTGCCCACATTGGTCGCCCGGAAAAACGGCTGGAACAGCTTTTCCTGGTCCGCCGGCGGAATGCCGCAGCCGTGGTCCCGCACGCTGAAGCAAAGCCGGGCGGGCTGGGTTTCCCCCGCGGGTTCAAGGTGGATTCCCAGCGTCACGCCGGCCGGGGCCACGGAGTATTTGAGGCCGTTGCCGAGCAGGTTCAGCAGGGCGTGGGACAGGATGTTGGTGTCCAGCAGCGCGACGGCGGGCAGCGCGGGGTCCAGCCGGATCTCGAGGCGTTCGTTGCCGGTGCCAATCTGCCGCCAGAGTTCCTCGGCGAAGGCGGCCAGTTCCACCGGGGCCGGGGCCGTCGCCATCTTGCCGGACTCGATGCGGCCGAGCAGCAGCAGGTCATTCATCAGGTCGCTCATCCGCTTGGAGCCATCCATGATGATCTCGACGTAACGCTGCTGGCGGGTGCCGGTGCCCTCGGGCAGCGCCTTCACGTGGCTGGCCAGCATCTCGGCGGCATAAACGATGCCGGTGAGCGGCGTCCGGAACTCGTGCGACGCCATGGTGACGAAGGAGCTCTTCAGGCTGTTGAGTTCGCGTTCGCGGGCGAGGGCGGCCTCCATCTGTTGTTCCACCCGCTTCTGCTCGGTGAGGTCCGTCACCACCGCGATGGTGCCCGCGAGGCGCCCCCGCTCCATGCGCGGCACGCCGGTGATCAGGACGGGCAACATGGTGCCGCCGGGTTGCTGGAGCTTGACCTGGTAGGACGAAGACTTGCCCTGCGCCCGTTCCTTGCGGACCAGGGTGAAGGTATCGCGGTCGTCCGCCGGCGAGACCTCGGAAGGGAGCCGGCCGATCAGGTCCTCCTTTGGCCGGCCGACCATCTGGGCGAAGGCATCGTTAACGTAGGAGAAGTAGCCTAGCTCGTCGGTGACCGTCAGGCCCTGACCCATGAGGTTCATGACCTGCATGGCGAAGTCGCGGGAACGCTGCAGCTCCTTGCGGGCCTGGTTCCGGGCAATGAACTGACCGATCTGGTTGCCCAGGATGCCGAGCAGGCGGCCCAGCTCGGCGGAAGGCGGGGCGATCCGTTCGCCCACGAGGATGACCTTGGCCACCACGCGGTTGTCGGCCCGGCACGGCAGGGCCAGCACGGGCAGCAACGACTCGGTCAGCGCCTCCGCGGCGGCGGCGGGCGGATGCAGGTAGACGGGTTCGTCGGTGTGGGCCACCGGGAAAAGGCGTTCCCGGACAAACTCAATTGCCCCGTCGGCCGACGCGTCGCGCCCCAGCACCCCATCCGTCCAGATCGTGAAGGGCATGTCCCGCAGGGTCGTCCGGTCCACCGGCCAGCAGCCGCCAAAGCCGGCCTCCAGCGCGCTGCCGAGGCATTTCAGCAACTGGAACACGCCCTGTTCGAGGGAATCGTTCTCGGTGATGATGGTCGAGACGGCCTGCTGGAGGTCGCGGCGCCGCTGTTCCTCGACCCGTTCGGTGACGTCCTGCTCGATGGCGATGAAGTTCGTCGCTTCGCCCGTCTCGTCGAGCACGGGCTGCACCTCAACCTCGACCCAGTAACGCCGGCCGTCCTTCGCGTAGTTGATCAGCTCCGCCTTGAAACCTTCCGCCTTCCAGACTTTTTCCCGCATGAAGGCGACCGTTGGTTGGTCCGAATCCGGCCCCTGGAGAACGCTCCCGGGAGTCCGGCCCAGCACTTCGCCGGACGCGTATCCGGTCAGCCGCGTGAAGCTCTGGTTCACCCACTCGATGCGGCCGTCCCGGTCCGTGATCACCACCGCGTTGTGGGTGCGGGCGGCGACATGGGACAACTTGGTCGCTTCGGCTTCCCGGACCTTGAGCTGGGCATTGGCCTGCTGGAGTTCGGAGCGCTGTTGTTTGAGCCGCTCGACCAACCGCTGGTGGTCGGCCGCGGCCATGCGCTGCGCCTGCACCGCGTGGATCAGGTCCATCGAGGCGTCGTGCAGGGCGAACGAATCCAGGGAAATGCCCAACTCCTGGATGTTCTGCAGATCGGTGATCCACGGCGAGCCCACGAACAGGACCCGGCCGCCGGGTAGCGGCAGGATTTGCCCGCGAAGCTGCAGGTCGCGAGTTCGCAACTGGAGCAGGAAGAGCGAGGCCAGATGGCTGCCGATCCCGGCGGTCAACGTGGCACCCACCGGCCGCCGGATGGTCAGGTGATCCTCCAGATTGGAACCGATCGCCAAGCCCGGACAGACGGCCGCGAGGGTGTCGCCGAACTGCACCACCCGGTTGGCGTCGTCCACGACGAAGTGGAACGGGAACAGCGCGGCGAACTGGGCCGGCGACGGTCCCAGCAGGCTTTCGTTTTGGACAACCGGCGCCTTCATGCAGCCGTCGGCGTGGGCGCTGGCACCGACCATTCCACGCGGAAGGAATCCCGGTCACGGCCGGGGCCGCGCCACTCCACCTGGGTCACCGTGACCGGCGTGTTGAAATGTTGTCCCAGCCCCTTGAGCAACCCGATTGCGAACGGGGCCAGCCCTTCCCGGTGGGTCTGGTAATGCAGGATGAGCGACGTCGGCGTCACTTCCGACACGGAGAAGCGGGGCGGCTGAAGTTTGGGAAACAGCAGCATGACCCGCGAGTGGAAGTTCGGGAGGTTGTGGAGGAACTCAGGCAGGGTCCGGCCGCACATGTCGAGCATGGCCCCGTAGCTCTCCTTGGCCGTTTTCAGCACCCAGTGCTCCCCGAACAGTTCGAGGACCTGCGCCGGCGGCACGCCCAGCACCTGGCTGGCGGCGCCCACCAGTTGGTAGGTCACGCTGTCGGGGTAACTTTCATTGCTGAGGAAAATCTCCTCCTCCACCCCCGAGGCGAGGCGGATTTTTTCCCAGGTGGCGTCCCCGTAACGGGAAACGATCAGGTCCTCGATCGAACGATTTACTAGGCCATACATAGTCGGGCGGCAGTAATTGGATTCAGTTTATGTTCAGGGCAAAAGGGGAGCGGGCGAAAGGGTTATGGCAATCCCCTTGGGCCGCGTGCAGTCGAACTTAAGGAGCAGTCCGTTGAGCTTGGCGACCGCCGAGACGATGGCGAGGCCGAGCCCGGGGCCCTGCTGTTCGCGGAGCGGGCGGTCGAATTGCCGGAGGGGACCGACCGCCGCCACCTGTTCCGCACTCATGCCCACGCCGTGGTCGGCGAAGGTCAGGGACCAGCCGGCGGAGGTTTCCCGGAGGCTGATCTCCACCTTCTGTCCCCGCGGGGAGAACTTCAGGGCGTTCTCGATCAACTCCTGAGCCATCAGGCGCAAGTGATCCTCGCTGATGGGCAGGCGCAACGGCATCAGGTCCAGCTTCAGGTCATCCTCGCGGCCTTGGTCGCCGAAGAGGACGTTCGCCAGTTCGACGATCCGGTCCGTGTGGGCCACCTCACGGCGAGAGGGCACCTGGCCGGCCGCCCGGTTCTTCAGGTCGAACTGGAGTTCGTTCCAGCGCCAGAAGCGCTTCACGGTCCGGGTCATCCGGTCGCAGCCCTGGAGGATCATGCCGACCAGTTCCTTGCCGCCTTCCCCGAGGCCGGGTTCGAGCGAAAGGATTTCCGTCGCGCCCCGGATCGTGTGCAGCGGGGTCAGCAGCTCGTGCGGCACGCTGCGGGCCAGCTCGTCGCGGAACTGGTCAAGCATCTGCCGCTGGCACCGGCCGGCGACCTTGGAGCGGACGAGGCGGGTGCGGACGGCGTTGATGAGGTCCTGCCGGGCGACGGGCTTGATGAGGTAGTCGTCGGCGCCCAGGTTCATGCTGCGGCGCAGGTCGGTCGGCTCGCTGCGGGCCGTCAGAAAGATGAACGGGATGCCGTTGAGCAGCGGGTCAGCCTGAACGTGCCGGAGCAGGTCATGGCCGTCCCCGTCGGTCATCATCACGTCGGAGATGATCAGCTGGGGGCGGGTGGTCCGGAGGAGGCTGCGGGCCTCGTTGCCGGACACGGCGGTGGTCACGTCGGCCCCTTCCAGGCTCAGGATGTCACCGAGGAGTTCGCGGATCGTATCGTCATCCTCGACGATCAGGATCTGGATGTTGGCGAGCAGCGGGGCGGCGGGGTTGGCGGCGGCAGTCATGAAGAAAATGGTCGATGGTGGAGGTTCAGAGGATCGCCTTGCCGGCGCGAACTTCGACGGTGGCCCGGCGCGGCAGACGCAGGGTGAAGGTCGTGCCCTGGCCGGCGGCGGACCGGAAGGCGAGCTGGCCGCCATGCAGGCGGGCGCACTGCCGGGCGATGCTCAGGCCGACGCCGGTCCCCTGCACCGACCCGACATTCGAGGCGCGGAAGAAGGCGCGGAACATCCGCTCCTGATCCTTTTCCGGAATGCCGATCCCGCGATCCTCGACCTCGAAGCAGACCTGGTCGCCGTCCGCGCGGACGCTGACCGTCACGGGCTTGTCCGTCGGCGAATACTTCAGCGCGTTGGTCATCAGGTTGAGCAGCGTGTGCCGGAGCAACGTCGGGTCGAGGGACGCCGTCTCCCCGGCCGCCAGCGCGGACCGGATTTCGATGCGGGCCTGCCGGTCCGGCGCCCCGACATCACGGCGCAGGGACTCGCACAGGTCCATCGGCGAAATCTCGATGGGATTGAAACGCAGGGCGCCCGACTCGATCCGGCCGAGGAGCAGCAGCTCATCCATCAGGCGGCACATGCGGTCCGACGCCTTGAGAATGGCCCCGAGGTATTCCCGCGTGGTCGCCGAATCCGTGGCCTCCTCGGTCTCCGCGTGCAACTGGAGCACCTCCGTCGCACACACGATCGCGGTCAGGGGATTGCGGAACTCGTGGGAGACCATCGTCACGAAGTTGCTCTTGAGGGAATTCAGCTCGCGCTCGCGCTCGAGCGCGGCCCGCGCTTCCTCCCGTTCCCGACGCCCCTCGGTCACGTCCCGCGCGAGGGCGAGGTAGGCGGTCCCGCGATCGCCGCCGGACTTGGACCGGCGCAACGTGAGCTCGATCCACACGGTGGAGTTCGAGGCGTTGGCCGGAAGGACCAGGCGCAGTTCGTGCGCGAACGCGCCGTCGGGCTGGACGGCCCATTGCCCGAACCGGTCGCTCCAGCCGCCGTCGGCGTCCTCCACCACCTCGCCGAGCCGGCGACCCACCAACTCGTTCACGCCGAAGCCCAGTCCATGGCGGGACCACCAGGAGTTCGCCCGGACGATCTCCAGCCGGGCGCCGAGTTCGAGCAGGCCACCGTCGAGGACTTCGTCCAGCACCACGAAGACGTCCGCCGGCGCCCCGGTCCCGTTGGCGCCCGAGAACTGCTCGCGGACCAGCCTCCGGCCGTCCGATTCGGGCCCGCCGCAAAGATGCCGGACCGGGCTGGAGGTCGGCAGCGGCGTCAGTCCCAGCCCGGTTGCCGGGGTCTCCGTATCCATCGAAATGTGCGTCGTCATGAGCGTAGTCAAATCTGGTTATATAACGCGCTATCCACCCGCTTGTCGCAATAGCCAATCGTGGCTAGTGGCCTTCTCCGGCAGCCCGCGCAACGATTCCCAAAGAAGGCCGGGTGCCGTTTGCCCGCGCGGACGCGCGAGGTAAGCCTGCCGGGCGGCGCGGTGGAAAATCACCCGCAGTGGCCGGCGCAGTTTGGCATTGAAATCCCCTTCCTCCGTGCGGCTTCCTGCCTCCCATATGCGCGTCACCGGAACCCACTCCGACCGTCAGGCGCTCCGCGTGGTCCTGGTCGAGGACGACGAGGTGCTGGCCGAACTGCTGGGAGATTTCCTCGCCGCGCATCCCCGCTTCACCCGGCCCCGCGTCTACGCGCACGCCGGCGCCGCGCTACCGGGCATCCGTGAGTTTGCCCCGCACGCGGTGCTCGTGGACCTGCGCCTGGCCGGCTCCTCCGGGCTCGATTGCATCCGCCGGATCCGCGAGGAGGGCCTGCGCACGCACGTCCTCGCCTTCACCTCATCCAATGACGAGGAGGCGATCCTCGGCGCGCTCAAGGCGGGGGCGGAAGGCTATTTGCTGAAACAGCAGTCGATGGACTTCGTCGCCCAATCGCTGCTCGACGTCTGCGCGGGCCAGCCCGTGATTTCGGAGGATGCCCTGCGCAAGATCATCGGCAGTTTCCACCGACCAAGCGGCGAACAGACCGTCTCCCTGCTGAGCCCCGCCGAGCGGGCGATCATGGATCTCACCGTGGACGGACTCGACTGCAAGCACATCGCCCGGCAGCTCGGCATCAGCGTCCACACCGTCTACATCCACAATAAGAACATCATCCGGAAGCTCGGCGTGACCAATCGCCACGCCGCCGCGGCCCTCTGGCGCGAACAACGTCCCGGCGGCGCCGGCGTCACGCCGTCCACCTGAGCCGCCGAGTCCGCGACTTGGCCTACGGGATCTCGACGAGCCGGTAGAAGAGTCCGCCGTCCGGCGCCTCGGGGTTGATGCCGAAGTTCAGCTCACCGGCCGCATCCAAGCTCAGGAACTGCATGGTCTGCCAATGCTTCAGGTCGAGGCTGGATTCAAACCGGACACTGCCGTGGGGCTTGCCGCTGCCGAAGAATTCCAGCGCAGCGCCGGGGCCTCGCTTCACCCGAGTGTTCACCCGCTTCGGTTCGCCGACCAAAAGGAACGACTGTTCCGGCGCAAACGGTCCGCCGGCAAACGACGCATCCACCGCCTGCACGCTCCAGTAGTAGGTGCGGCCGGGCTTGAGGCCGCCGAGAATCAGGTTGGTCCGCCAGCCCAAGTTCCCATGGCCGGGGACCAGTTTGCGGCCGTCGGGCAATGCTTCGGCCGCCCACACGTCGTTGCTGCCCGGCGCCGTGCCCATCCGCAGATTGTAGGTTAGGGCGTTGGTTTGCTCCACGTCCGAGGCGGGTTGCCACCGCAAGGCGACGGAGCCGTCGGCGTTGACCAAATGACTGGCGGAAATCACTGCTCCCGGCGGCCGGTTGGTGACGAGCTGGTCATTCCGGATGACTCCGGCGATCCGGACGGAGTCCCGGGTGAACAGGTGCGCCGCCAGGTCCAGATCCCCGTCGCCATCCATGTCTGCCAGCGGCGCGGGAATGCCTTCGATCGAACCGCTCCCGGCGGTCACCTGGAGCGTTTGCCAGCCACTGGCCACCGAATTCAGCAGCGGCGCGATCTCCCCGCCGCCGAAGGACACCAAATCGGTCCGGCCATCGCAGTTCAGGTCGCCGGCGACGGCATTCCCCAGCGGCAGCTCGAACGTCGCACCCGCCACGTAGCTGGGGTCGGGCTGTCCGGCGAAAACAGTTGCCCAGGGCCGTCCCAACTGGACAACCAGAGCATCCCCGATTCCGTCGCCCGTGAGGTCGTCCCACGCCAGCAGCTCACGGTGCCCGAGATGCCAAGGCCGAGCCGCCACGACGAATGAACCGTCGGCAGTTCCCAGCAGGCGCATGGAGTTCACGGCAGGGGCCGGAGTGAACGCGGAGTAGGCAATCTCCAGGTCCATGCGCCCATCCGTGTCCTGGTCCGCAAACACGACCGCGGACAACCCCGGGGACGTCAGCGCAAGCGAACCGAAACTCGACTCGCGAAGGCTG
This sequence comes from Kapaibacterium sp. (SeqCode), assembly GCA_044339945.1. Classification (GTDB taxonomy): domain Bacteria; phylum Verrucomicrobiota; class Verrucomicrobiia; order Limisphaerales; family UBA9464; genus CAIWAH01. The sequence goes on along the minus strand of JBIIUN010000139.1, from coordinate 2,650 downwards.
AAGCCGGACGGAAGGTTTCGCCAAACCTTGAGCATGATGGCCGAGGTGGCGGTGCTCACGAGCACGACATCCTTGCTCCCATTGCCATCGGCATCCGCCACCTTCAGCGCAGCCGACTCGGCCCCGAGGAAGCCCGCCGGCAGCGACAGCGCGCCGAACCGATCATCGTCGTTGCGCAGCCAGGCGGCCTTTCCGTCATGGCCAACCGTAACGATATCGAGGTCGCCATCCCCGTCGAGATCACCAGCCGCGACCAGTGTGACTTCACCGGCCGCAGAGAGGTCCGCCGCCGAGGCGGAAAACTTCCCCGCCCCGTCGTTGTGCCAGAGGCGCAGTGCCCGGGTGTCGCGGTTCACCGTCAGCAAATCAGGCCGTCCGTCGCCGTCGAAGTCACCCCAGCACAGCGTTGAAGCCGCCTCCTCGGCCAAGGCCCCGGCGAGCGGGGTGAAGGCCTGTTCCCGGACTTCGATGAAGACCCTTTGGCGCCGAGACCCGTTTTCACTGGAACCATCCCAAACGGTCAATTCGATCTCCGCGGAGCCGGTGCGGCCCGCCTCGGGCGTCGCGGTCAGCACCCGCCGCACGCCGGTGCCGGAGATCCCGATCCGGCCGGTGGCGATCAGGTCGGGGGTAAGGCTGGTGGCGGTGACCTGCAGGCTCTCCGGTGCGGATTCCTCATCGCGAACCGTGAAATGGACCGGCTGGATGGGCTGCCCCATGAAGACGAATTGACGAACGAGCTGGCTGACGCCGGGCGCATCGTTCAGGGGCCGCACGGTCACCTTCACGCGGTTCGTCGTGCTGGCGCCCCGCCCGTCGGTGGCGATCATCGTGATTTCCGCTTCGCCGAAGGCATTGCTCGCCGGCCGCAAGGCGATGGAGCGGTTGGTGGACGGTTCATCGTGGTTTGCCCTCCCGGGTCCCAATCTGAGGGAGGGGAAGAGCGTCCGATTGCTGGTGGACACCTGGGTCACCACCTGGGCCGGCGGACTGAAATCGTCGGTAATCATAACGTTCAGCACGACCGTCGTGTCCTCGTTCATCACCACGTCCGCCATGCCCCGGATGACCGGCGGCTCGTTCGGAATGCCCTGCACGCGGACGGTTTGCTCCGGCGCCCACATTCCGCCCGCGAAGGAATTGTCCACGGCTTGCACGCTCCAGTAGAGCACGTCGGTGTTCACCGGGCCCAGGCGCAGGCGCCGCGAGAGCGCAAAGCCAGCATTGCCCGGTGCCGGCAGGAGCCGCGTGCCGTCGGTCAGCGACATCGCGGCCACGACATCGTTCGAGCCGGGCCGGGTGCCCACCCGGAGATTGTAGGTCAGGGGGGCGGTTTGGTTGAGGTCCCGGGCCGGCAGCCAGGTGAACAGCACGTTGGTGCCCTCGGCGAGCGCGAACAGGCCGCTCGGCGGTTCCGGCGGCAGATTGGGCCGGCGAAGCTGGTTGAACATCATCCGCTCCTGTCCCCCCGGCACCCAGAGGTCCAGGGAACCGTCGCGGTCAAAATCTCCCGCCGCGGGACTGTAGCCGCTACCATTGCCGAACAGGTAATTGCCCGCCGTAAACCCGCCGCGGCCATCATTGCGATAGAGGGCAAAACAGTTGGTCACCCGCGCGCCCAGGCTTGTGCCCCACACTGCCGGACTGACCCGGGGCGCGACCAGGTCGAGCCACCCGTCACCATCAAAGTCACCCCACGCCGGCGGTCCGGCCTGGGCCACCGCCTCGCCGGGCAGCCGCAGGACCTCGGCAAAGCCGACCGACGTCTGCCGCCAAAGAGCGAGGACGCGCGGTGAGCCCAGCACGTTGGCCGAACTCCGGTGCAGCACCCAAAGATCCAGACGCCCATCGCCGTCGAAGTCCACCGCCCCCGCCGCGAGCAGAGACGGCGCCGGAACCTGCGAGGAGGTCGGCACAAACCGGAAATCGCCTTCGTTGCGCCAGACGACCGCCTGATTGGTCTGCCCGGAAGCACTGCCCATCAGGACATCCGGGGCACCGTCGCCATCAAAGTCGGCCACCGCCAGCGCGTCGCGGGCGGCCGGAAGCCGGTTGGTCAGGGTAACGAAACTGCCCGCCCCGTCGTTGCGAGAAAAGAGCACCGGCGTCAGCGATGAACGATTCAGCAACGATGAGCCTCCCCCGGCGACCAGATCCAAGTCACCATCCCCGTCGAAATCCGCCCAGGCGGCGTTGGCGGACGCCGTTTCCGGCACAAAGAACGGGTTCAGCCTGGAGAACGCCAGGGTCCCCAGCCGGCCGGCGTTTTGCCAGAAGACCCCCGGCCGTAAGGACTCCGCCAAGTAAGCATCCACGTCGCCGTCACCGTCCGCGTCGCCCAAGGCCACGCTCGCCGCAATGATCGGCAGTTGGACCCCGGAGACCACCCGGCCCGACCGGATTGGGCTGATCCCATCGAAGCCATTGATGGATCCCGTAACGGCATCCGGCCAGCCGTCCCCGTCCCCGTCGACGACGACCGCCTGCGCGCCGCGGGTGCCCACGCCATTGGTGAGGGCAAATTCCCGCGGCAGCACCGTTAGGGCAAACTAGACGCTGGCCGAGGCGGCCACTTCCTTCGCCGCCTGCGGATAGATCGTGATCACCGAACTGCCGACGAAGCCGTTCGCGAGGCGGAGGTTCAGCCACC
>JBIIUN010000138.1:0-10518 GCA_044339945.1 Kapaibacterium sp. (SeqCode) | reverse complement strand
CGTGGCGGCGGGCTTCAACAGCGCGGGAATTGCCTGCGCGGGCGGGGCAGGGAAGGCGCTCGCCGAATGGATCCTGGGAGGCGCGATGCCCTACGACCTCACCGGCGTGGACATCCGGCGCTTCGGTGGTTGGGCCAACAACCGCGCTTTCCTGCGCGACCGCGTTACGGAATCGCTCGGCCTCCATTACGAGATGGCCTGGCCGAATCGCGAGCCCGTGACCGCGCGCGACGTGCGGCTGAGTCCGTTGCACGGGCGGCTGAAGGCGGTCGGCGCGTGTTTCGGCACCAAGGGCGGCTGGGAACGGCCGAACTGGTTTGCCCGGCCTGAAGCCGGCTGCGCCGCTGTGCCGGAAGCCGCCTACAGCTTCGGCCGGCAGAACTGGTTCGCGAACCACGCCCTTGAGCACCGCGCCTGCCGGGAGCGCGTGGCCGTGTTTGACCAGACGGGCTTCGCCAAGCTGCTCGTGCGCGGCACCGATGCGTGTGCCGTGCTCCAGCGGGTTTGCGGCAACAACGTGGACGTGGCGCCGGGCAAGGTCGTTTACACGGGCCTCTTCAACGAGCGGGGTGGCTTCGAGAGCGACCTGACCGTGGTGCGCGTGAGCCGCGACGAGTTTTACCTGATCACCGGCAGCGCCCAGGCCGCGCGTGATGCGAGCTGGCTGCGCTGGAACCTCAAGTCCGGCGAGTGCTGCGAGGTGGTGGACGTGACCGCCGCCTACGCCGTGCTGGGCGTGATGGGACCGCGGTCCCGCGAGTTGCTTTCCCGGATCGTCGATGCGGATCTGGACAATGCCGCCTTCCCGTTCGGCACCGCGCAATTGATCGGCGTGGGCATGGCCAACGTGCGGGCCGTGCGCCTCACCTACGTGGGTGAACTGGGCTGGGAGTTGCATGTCCCGGTGGAGCAGGTCGGTCATGTTTATGACCTGCTAATGACCACCGGTGCGGACCTCGGGGTCGCCAACGCGGGGCACTACGCGATCAATTCGCTGCGACTGGAGAAGGGCTACCGGGCCTTCGGCGCGGAATTGTCGCCGGACGAAACCCCGCTTGAGGCCGGGCTCGCCTTCGCGGTGGACTTCAACAAGGACTTCCTTGGTCGCGCCGCGATGCTGGCTGCCAAGGAGCGGCCGCGGAAGAAGCTGCTGACGACCTTCGTGCTGAACGATCCCGAGCCGCCCGTGTGGGGTGGAGAAGTCATCTTCCGCAACGGCGTGGGCGTGGGCTACACGACGAGCGGGAGCTACGGCCACACAGTGGGCGGCGGCATCGCGATGGGCTACGTGAAGAACGCCGGCGAACCCGTCACCCCGGAGTGGATCTTGGCTGGCCGTTACGAGTTGCTGGTGGACGGACGGCGCATCGTGGCTACGCCGCACCTCAGGCCGGTTTACGATCCCAAGCGGGAACGGATCCTGGGCTAATCATTCACGCCCACTGTCGGCGTCGGGCACGTTCACTGGGACGCTCTGGACACGCCCCCCGTTGCCCGCGGGCGAACTCCCTCTCCTTCCGCGGCGGGAGGCGAGATTCCCCCGGACTTTGCGCGCGCGTTGCGCCCGGTAACCTCCGGAGCGCCTGGAGTTCCCCCGCTCTCCGGCTCTCTCCCCACTCGTGCCTCGCGGGGAGAGAGGGGAAATCTCCGATTACTGGGCAGGGCTGGGGAGAGGAGGGCCGGCGAGCGAAAGCCCCCCATTCCCGCTCGTGCCTCGCAGGGCGAGGGAGAAACCGGGGGCCGTGTCCAGATACGTCCCGTTCACTGGTCCCGTCCAAATTTGGCTTGAGCCATCGGGCTCAGCTTGGTCAGTTCCGCTACGAGATGAAATCCCCCTGCAAGCCTGACGCGCCGACTCATTGTCCGACGCCGATTCGCCTCCAGACGGGTATTCTCTTTGCCGCGATTCCCCTGACCTCAGCCCTCGCTGACCCGCCCGAAGCTCCCGCCGAAGGTTCGGCGGCCGGCGGCGGCGCCCCCGAGCCCGCCGTCGAACAGTTGGCGGACGTCATCGTCACGGCCACCCGGCAGGAGAGTCCGCGTATGGACGTGCCGTATTCCGCCGAGCGGATTCCGGGGTCGGTGCTCCGGCGCGAACAGATGGCCGCAAGTCTGCCCGAAGCGCTCCTGCGCACGCCGGGAGTGCTGGTGCAACAGACGTCGCGGGGCCAGGGCTCGCCCTACGTCCGTGGGTTTACCGGCTTCCGCAACGTGGCGCTCGTGGACGGCATCCGGCTGAACAACTCCACCTTTCGCGACGGCCCCAACCAGTATTGGAGCACGGTGGACGCGCTGACGATGGACGCGCTTGAAGTCGTCAAGGGACCGGCCTCGGTGCTCTATGGCAGCGACGCCGTCGGTGGCGCGGTCAATGCCCTGATGCACGCCCCGCAACGGCCGATCGGTCCGGGACTCGATTGGAGCGGCTCCGCGCTTTACCGCTTCAGTTCCGCCGAACGGGCCAACGTGGGCCGGATTGAAGCGGAAGTGGCTGAGGCCGAACGCTGGGGCATGGCCGTCGGGTTTGGCCGGCGCGTGTTCGACGATCTGGAAGGCGGCGACGACGTGGGCCGGCAGCTTTACACCGGTTACGGACAGTGGGACGTGGACGCCAAGTTTGAGTATCTGCTGCGCCCGGAAACGGTCGTCACGTTCGCCTACCAGCGGACCGAACAGGATGACGTCAAGCGGACCCACCGGACGATCTACGGCCTGCGCTGGGAAGGCCTCGTCACCGGCACCGACCGGCGGCACGAATTCGACCAGCTTCGCCAACTGACCTACGCCCGCCTGAATCACGTCACCGACCGGGGCGACGAATTTACGGCCACGGTTTCCTGGCATGTGCAGGACGAGGATCAGTTCGTGGAGCGCGCGAACCGAACCACGCAAAAGAGCGTCACGGACGTCGACACCGTCGGTGTGTCGTTGCAGGGCATCAGTCCGTCACCGGTGGGCACCTGGACCTACGGCGTGGAGCATTACCACGACTTCGTGGACACCTCGCAGACGACCTATTCCACCAACGGCGTGCTCACCGCCACGGCCATCCAGGGGCCGGTGGCCGACGACTCGACGTATGCGCTCTTCGGTGCCTTTGTGCAGGACGAAATCCCGCTGGGTGAGCAACTGAAATTCACTGTCGGCGGCCGCTTCACCTGGGCCCAGGCCGACGCCGGCCGGCTGCGCGATCCGGTGACCGGGAATGCCACCTCGTTCAAGGACGACTGGAACAACGTGGTCGGGAGCGGCCGCCTGCTGTGGCAACCCACCGAGGACAAGAGCTGGAGCTTCTATACGGGGGCCTCCCAGGGTTTCCGCGCGCCGAACCTCAGTGATCTTACCCGCTTCGACATCGCCCGGGGCAACGAGATAGAAACGGCGGCGCTCAACCTGAAGCCGGAGAAGTTTCTGTCCGTGGAACTGGGCGCCAAGACCCTGCATGACCGCTGGGACGCCGAGGCGGCGCTCTATCACACGTTCATCAACGACCTGATCGTGCGCACCCCGACGGGCGTTAAGGTGAACGGCGCGGACGAAGTCACCAAACGCAACGGCAGCGAAGGCTGGGTTCACGGCGTTGAACTGTCCGGCCGGGTGAAACTGGGCGGCGGCGTAAGCCTGTTCGCGGGTGGCGGGTGGCAGGAAGGCGAGGCGGACTACTTCCCCACGTCCGCGGCTGTGAGTGCGCGCGCTCCGCTGAGCCGGGTGAACCCGCTGAGCGGCACCCTTGGCCTGCGTTGGGAATCGGTGGAAGCCGGGTTCTTCGCGGAAGTCTTCGGCCAGGCCGCCGACCGCCAGGACCAGCTCTCGCCGGATGACGCCCGCGACACCCAACGGATTCCCCCGGGCGGCACGCCGGGCTGGGCGACGCTGAACCTGCGGGCCGGTTACAACTGGCAGTCGAAGGTCTTTGTCACTGCGGCCATCGAAAACATCCTCGACGAAGACTACCGCCTCCACGGCAGCGGCATCAACCAGCCGGGCCGGGACTTCCGGCTCAGCCTGGAGTATCGGTTCTGAACCGACGAAGGACGGGAGTGCCGGCCAGCGGGCTGTCCGACACTCCTGACCGAAAACGAGGTGACTTCAAATCAGCCGGGGCAGCCGCCGGGTCGGGCTGCATCATCCGAAGAGGTTGCCCTCGGTATCCTTCGCATAGGCGAGCCATGGGCCTGTCAACCGTTCAGTCCGTGGATCAGCCGGCAGAGCGTCTGCATGGCGTTCTCGACGCGGTCGCACCACGGAATGCCGCAGTTCAGCCGGATGAAGTTCCGGCAGCGCTGTTTGGCGGAAAAGATCGGCCCCGGGGCGATGGCGATGCCGTGTTGGAGCGCGCGGCGGTAGAGTTCCAGGGAGTCGATGTTCCCGGGAAGTTCCACCCAGAGCAGTTGTCCGCCGGCGGGCCGGGTGACCTTCGTGCCGTCCGGGAAATAGTGGACGACGGCCTCGGTCATCCGCCGCACCTGCCCGGCAAAGAAGCGGCGCAGCTTGCGGAGATGATGCTCGTAGCCGCCGTGGGCCAGGTAGTCGGCAATCGCCCGCTGGGGCAGCGCCGTCCATGAGTCGGTGGTGACGAATTTGAGGAACTCCACTTCGGCCTGAAAGCGGCCCGGGGCGATCCAACCCACGTTGTAGCCGTTGCACAGGGTTTCGTTGAACGAATCGCACAGCAGGACCAACCCCTCGCGGTCTTAGGACTTGGCGGTGCGCGGCCGCTGTTCGCCGAAGGCCAGGCAGCCGTAGAGGTCGTTCTCGATGAGCGGGACCTGATGCCGGGCCAACAGTTCGACCAGTTGACGCTTCTTCTCGTCGGGCATGCAGGCCCCGAGCGGATTGTGGAAGTTCAGGGTAAACAGGCAGGCGCGGATCTTCTGGTGTTCGAGGGCGTAGGCCAGCGCGTCGAGGCACACACCCTCGCGCGGATAGGTGGGGATTTCGATGGCCCGCAGGCCGAGCGACTCGATCAACTGGAGGTCGCCGAAGTAGGTCGGCGATTCGATGGCAATCATGTCACCCGGCTTGGCGAGGGCCCGCAGCGCGAGGAACTGTGCCTCGGTGGTGCCGGTGGTGGTGACAATGTCGCCGGGCGAGAGCGTGCAGCCGGACTTCACGGCCAGCCGGGCGATTTGGGCCCGAAATTCTGCGGAGCCTTCGAGCCGGTCACAGTGAGACTGCTCCTTGGCAGCGCGGCGCGCCACGGCCGCCAGCGACCGGTGCAGGGCGGGCGGGGTGTGATAGGACATGTTCGCGCACATCGCCCCGAGCCGGACGAGAGACGGATGCTGGTCCTGGCGCACAACGCGCATGATGAGTTCGCTGACCTGGAGTTCGCAGACCACGGGTTCCCGGAGCGATACCGCAGGTTCGGGCGGCGGCGTCCAGCGTGGTTGCCGAACGTAGTAACCGGACTGCGGGCGCGCCTCGATCAGGCCCTGGTTCTCGAGCGACCGATACGCCTGGGTGACCGTGGTGATGCTGGCCTTGCGCTGGCTGCTGAGCTGGCGGATCGAGGGAATCCGCTCGCCGGGGCGCAGCGTGCCCACCGTGATCAGGCGGGAGATTTCCTGCCCTAGCTGCTCGTAAAGATGCGGGTCGGTGCTGGGAATCGGTGAACTGGAATCCGCGGGCATTCCCGCACGCTAGGCGGCGTCGGGGCGGCCGGGAAGTGACAGTTGAACCGCAATCGGGGCGATACAGTTGGCGGCGCGACGCGACTGTGTTGGTCGAACATTTCGTTCGCTGCTGCTGGGCGCCGCGGGTCCGGAGGGGAAACTGTGCCCATGACATTTCGAGCAGGTTCAGTGCGGGGGTCGCGGTCGTGCCGGTCGGCGGTAGTTGCTTGCCAGCGGAACAGTCGAGGAGACCGGAGCATTCCCCAACCGCCCCGGGGGCCAACGAGGCACTGGAGCACCGGTGCAGTTGGCCCGGAAAACGGCGAAACACTGGCCTGGGTGGCTCTGGGGGTAGCCGTCGGAGTGGGATTAGGAATAGCCATGGCCGGAGGCTGATTAGGCCGGGCGTTGGGAGAGGCAACAGGATGCGTGAATCGGCGACGAACCCTTCACCTCGGAGTGGAGCATGGCCGGCCGTTACGAGTTGCTGGTGGACGGCCGCCGCATCGCGGCGACGCCGCACCTGAAGTCGGTTTACGACCCGAAGCGGGAGCGGATTCTGGTCTAGCTTCGGCCGGCGGGCGACGTGGGCTGGAACGTTGAAATCGGCGTTGCTCCGTCGGCCGGTCCGTTCCAATCCTACCGGCGTCTAATGAAGTTCGTCGTCCGAATCGCCATCTATCTGGTGCTGCTGATGCTTGCGGGAATCACCTTCTCCAAGTTCCGCGCGGCCTACCAGAGCGGGCCCACGCGCACCTTCGACGTCGGCGACGGGGACAAGGCGCCGCCGGCCGCAATCACCGCCGAAACCAATGCGCTGACGGGGGCTACGAATGCCGTCCTGACCAACGCCGTCGCCATCGCGGAAACGAACGCCGTGGCGGAGATCACCACGAATGCCCCGGCCGCCGTCACCGAGTCCGCCCCCCCGACGCCGGCGCCGGCCAAGAAGGCCGACAAGTCGTCGGCCATGCTCTATCTCGGCTGCTTCCTGGTCGCCGTCCTTGGGCTCGGGATCATGGGCGCCTGGGATATCGGCCAGATGATCGGCGGACGGGCTGGGCGCTCGGTCATGGCGGAGGACTACACCGAGCACAAGGACCCCGATTACGAGGCCGCCGAGGAGGAGTGGTCCAAGGGCAATCACCTCGATGCCGTCCGCATGCTGCGCGACTACCTGCAACGCAATCCCAGCGAACAGCACGCCGCCATTCGCATCGCGGAGATTTACGAAAAGGACCTGGGCAATTACCTCGCCGCGGCCCTGGAACTCGAGGAAGTGCTCCAGAAAAAGCTGCCCCGGGAGAAATGGGGTTGGACCGCAATCCGGCTTTCAAACCTTTACTCCGGCCGCCTCAACCAACCGGCCAAGGCGCTGGCCGTCTTGGACCGGATCGTGAAGGACTATTCCGACACCTCGGCCGCCAAGAAGGCCCGCGAGCGGCTGGGAATTCCCGAACCCACCCCGGAAGCGGTCGAGGAAGCGGCGGCGCCGGCCGAGGAACCCACCCAAGCGCCCGCACCGGAACCGCCGCCTGACCAAGCCGCCCTGCCGAAGGGCTTCCGCAAGCGGAAGTAGCTCAATCGGCATCGGCCCGCCAGCCGCCCAGTTCCTCCAGGTAGGCTTGGGGAAAATGGTGTCCTTTGGCGGCTGCGATCACGTCTTCGAGGTAGCCGGGCATGGGATCGCCCGGTTCGGCGTCGTTCATCGTGTAAACCATCGCGTTCACGCTGCCGCCCGAGGGCAGTTCCGCGGCCAGTTCGATCTTGGAGTAAAGTCCGTCGGCCGTGCCCTCGTAGGCGTCGAGCCGGGCTTCGTCCTCGGCGGTCAAATCCCAGAGCAATCCATGCACGGTCGCGCCCGCTTCCGGGACGACCGTGGCGTAACCATGCCGGGTGATCCGGAACCGCCAACCCCGGAGGACGGCCGTGCCCAGCGGTTTCGACGCGGGGCACCGCTCCCGCATCTGCGCGAGGTCCAGGTTGGAGCCAAAGGCGAAGTTGATCGTCCCCACGGGCCAATGAGGACGCCGAACCGGGTTCGCGGTCAACGCCACAGGCCGCTTGCCCCGCGCCGGCCGCCTTCCTACCGTCCGCCCCCGTTCCGGGTTCCGGCATTCGGCCGGCCTCTGAAAACTGTATACTGACCACTGATTACTGACCGACTGGCACCATGGCCTACCTCAACGACAATTACCTGAAGCTCAAAGCCGGTTACCTTTTCCCCGAAATCGGCCGCCGCGTGAAGGCGTTCACCGACGCCAATCCCGAGGCCGCCAAGCGCCTCATCCGCTGCGGCATCGGCGACGTGACCGAACCGCTGCCGCCCGCGGTCATCGCCGCGTTGCACGCGGCCGTGGACGAGATGGCCAGCCGCACGACCTTCAAGGGCTACGGCCCCGAGCAGGGTTACGAATGGCTCCGCGCCGCCATCGCCCAGAACGACTTCCGCGCCCACGGCCTCGACGTGGCGGACGACGAGATCTTCGTCAGCGACGGTTCCAAGTGCGACTGCGGCGCCATCCTCGACATCCTCGGCGACCAGAACCGCCTCGCCATCAGCGACCCGGTCTATCCCGTGTATGTGGACACCAACGTCATGGCCGGCCACACGGGCGAGGCCGACGAGGCCGGCGCCTACGCGGGCATCACCTACCTGCCATGCACGGCGCAGAACGGCTTCATCCCTGAGCCGCCGGCCGGGAAGGTGGACGTCATCTACCTCTGCTCGCCCAACAACCCCACCGGCGCCGCCGCCACCCGGCCGCAGTTGGAGGCGTGGGTGAAGTATGCGCTGGCGAACCAGGCCATCATCCTCTTCGACGCCGCCTACGAGGCCTACATCACCGAGCCCGGCATCCCGCACTCGATCTACGAGATTCCCGGCGCCCGCGAGTGCGCCATCGAGTTTCGCAGCTTCTCGAAGAACGGCGGCTTCACCGGCACCCGCTGCGCCTTCACCGTCGTGCCCAAGACGCTCATGGCCAGCACGGCGAAGGGCGAACGCAAGCCGCTGCACCCGCTCTGGTCTCGCCGCATGACGACGAAGTTCAACGGCGTCTCCTACCTCGTGCAACGCGCCGCCGCGGCGCTCTACACGCCGGACGGCAAGGCGCAGGTCCAGGCGCTCATCGAACATTACCTCGGCAACGCCCGCGTGCTCGTCGCCGGGGCCAAGGCGGCGGGCCTGACCGTGTTCGGTGGCGTGAATGCGCCCTACATCTGGGTCGGTGCGCCGGCCGGTTTCACGAGCTGGCAGGCCTTCGACAAGATCCTGCACGAGGCCAACGTGGTTATCACCCCCGGCAGCGGTTTCGGCTCGAAGGGCGAGGGCTACTTCCGCGTGAGTGCCTTCAACAGCCGCGCCAACGCCGAGGAAGTCGCGAAGCGGCTTCAGGCGTTGAAGTGGTGAGCGCGGGCTTGAGTTGGAGCTGCGCGCTGGTAGCGTGGCGCAGTTGAAGGTCAGGGAAGTCATCCGCCTCGTGCTGGACGATGGTTGGTATCCGGCGGGCACCAAGGGAAGCCACCGGCAATTCAAGCATCCGGCCAAGAAGGGGCGGGTCAACATTGCCGGGCACCCTGGGGACGACCTTCGGCCCGGAACCCTGAACAGCATCTTGAAACAGGCAGGTTTGAAATGAAGACCGAAGGTTATCTGGTGGTCATTGAGCGGGCCGCTCGCAATTGCTCGGCCTACGCGCCGGATGTTCCCGGCTGCATCGCCACCGGGGCCACCGTGGAGCAAACCCTTGTCCGGATGCGCCGGGCGCTGCGGGCACACCTGAACGGCCTGGCGGAAGATGGCGAACCGTTGCCCAAGGCCCGGGCACTGTCCTGGCACTTGCGAAACTCTCGGGACTTCAAGCCGGAACCCGGCGACCTGTTTACCCAGTTGCCGGTTTCCTTGAACGAAACCGAAATGGTCGCTGCGTGAGCGCCTTCAACAGCCGCGCCAACGCCGAGGAGGTTGCGAAGCGGATTCAGGCGCTGAAGTGGTAGGGTTGTCCCTCCGGATCGGAATCTCGGAATTGAACTTGGCTACATGCCCCGAGATTCCCGACCTCTTCCCTGAAGAATACTGATTCCTTTCACGTCGGCCGCCGCGATGGCAATGTCGCCTCAATGTGAAGGAGTCCCGATGACGTTTGATTCGCCCCCGCGGCGCTGGACGAAGATGCGGATTGCCTTGCTCGGAGGCGTGCTCATCCTGGCGGTATTGGTTGGCTTGGCGGTTATCTTCGAGCTACGTGCGAAGTCGGAGCAGGCCGAGATAGACCGACGCCTCGACGCGATTCGGGCTGCTGGGGAACCCGTTTCGATCGCTGAAATTGAGGCTCGCAGTCCGAAGAAGATTCCAGAGGGAGGTCGGCGTGCTTCTCGCGCCCGGACTGGCGCGCCTGAGGAAGCCCAACAAGATCAATTTCCATTTGGGCTTGCCGGTCGAATTCATTCAGCCGGAACACCGAGACGAGTTGGCCGCACTTCTCGAGGAGAACCGGCCAGCGATGGACCTCGTGCCCACGACGCTGAACGGCTGCTGGGCCGCCCCACAACAGTGGTCGGACCCGAAAAGCAAACTCCTCGGCAAATTGTGTTGGAGGAGTGCCTTGGCCCTGGCGGAGAGCGGACAGTTTGAAGCCGCGGTGAAACGCATGAGTCAGGGAGTAACCATTTCCCAGATGCTTTCCCTTTCCTACCGGTTCGATTTCAAACTGGTGGAACAAGGGCTTGAAACCTTGGAGCTGATCCTCAGCCAAACGGATCCGCCGCCGGAGTGCCTGAAGGAGTTGGAGTCGCTGTTGGTGCGCCTTGAGCCGCCCTTGCTGAGTCGCTCGGAGCTGATCGAGGATCGCGCCCGAGTCATCGAAATGCTCCAGGAGATGAAAGAGGATACGGTCGGCTA
>JBIIUN010000601.1:0-2724 GCA_044339945.1 Kapaibacterium sp. (SeqCode) | reverse complement strand
CCGTCGGCAAAACTGAGCGTGAGGGCGCCGGCGTGACGAACCCCGGGGAAATCCACCCACAGCCATTCGCCGGGCTGGGTGACGACGAAACGGGCGTTCTCGATGCTGTTTTCGTGCTCGTCGAGGAACACGAATGCCTTGGTCGGCGACGGGTTCACGATCTGGCTGAGCTTGTGCCAGCAAGTGCGGTCGCGCGGATCGGGCGTGTCGTTCATGTAGGCGCTCATCGAGACGCTACGGGAGCGGGGCACCCGGCCGCGGTCCTGGACCGTGGAACGGTCGGCCGGGCATTTGTAGATGCCGACGGACCGGTTGTAAGAAAATAGGAGCCCCTTCTCGATGTTCAGGGTGGTCAGGTCGGTATAGGCGTTGCCGACCACCCAGGTGCGGGCGGTCGCATTGGCGCCGATGCGGCCGCCGGTGAGGATGGTCTCGTTGGGCGGCAGTTCCTCCCTGAAGTCGTCGGCGTAGAGCAGCCACGCGAGGTTGAGCTGGCGGTAGTTGCTCAGGCACTGCGTCTGCTGCGCCTTGCTCTTGGCCTTGCCGAGTGCGGGCAGAAGCATGCCGGCCAGGATGGCGATGATCGCGATCACCACCAGGAGTTCGATCAGGGTAAATCCCCGCCGTGTGTTGGTTTGGACCAGACCCATAGGGGTGAAACTAATGGGCCAAACCGCCGGGCGGAAGCCTCCCGTTCAACCGGCCGAGAAAATTCTTTGTCCGCGCGCGCCGGTCAGACAGTGACATTCATGGTTTCGCCGGGAATTTGAGTCGGTTGCGCGGGACCGACTCGGGCGTAAGGTGCGGGTCTCCGGAGAAGTTCATACGGACTATCCCGGACCATCGTTTTGCCATGCCCGTCCATACGCTCGAACGCAGTCAGATTGTCACCGCTCCCTTGGCGGTGGTCTGGGAGTTTTTCTCCAGTCCCCGCAACTTGGAACGCATCACGCCCAAGGCGCTGGATTTCCATATCCTCAGCGAGCTGCCGCCCCGGATGTATGCCGGCATGATGATCCGTTACCGCGTGCGCCCGCTGCTGGGCATCCCAATGATCTGGGTGACCGAGATCACCCACATCGAAGAAGGCCGGCTGTTCGTGGATGAACAGCGGGTCGGACCGTATCGGATGTGGCACCACGAACATCACTTCCGCGAGCTCGATGGCGGCCGGATCGAGATGCTGGACCGCATCACCTACCAGCTCCCCCTCGGCTGGCTCACCGAACCGGTCCACGCGCTGGTCGTGCGGCGGCAGTTGGCGACGATCTTCGATTTCCGGACCGAGGCGGTGAACCGCCTGTTCCCGCAGCCCTCCGGAAACCCGGGCTGAGGCGGGACCGGCCGGTTGCGTGGGCGGATTCCGCCGTTACCCTGCGGCGACTTTTCGTAACCACATGAATCCACTGCCTGCCTCCGAGCTGCTCGCCGCCCTCAACTGGCGTTACGCGACTAAGAAGTTTGATCCCACGCGCAAGATTCCCGCCGAGATCTGGTCCGCGCTGGAACAGGCGTTGGTGCTGAGCCCGAGTTCGTTCGGGATCCAGCCGTGGAAATTCCTGGTGGTGACCGATCCCGCGCTGCGCGAAAAGCTGGTGCCGGTTTCCTGGGGGCAGACCCAGCCGAAGGATGGTTCCCATCACGTCGTGTTCGCGGTCCGCAAGGACCTGCCGGAGGCGCACATCGACCGCTATGTCGCCCGCACCGCGGAAGTGCGCGGCACGACTTCGGAAGCCTTGGCGCCGTTCAAGAAGATGATGATGGGCAGCCTGGAAGGCGCCCGGGCCAAGGGCTACCTCGACACGTGGCAGACTCATCAGGTCTACATCGCCCTAGGCCAGTTCATGGCGAGTGCCGCCGTGTTGGGCGTGGATACGTGTCCGATGGAAGGCATCGAACCCGCGAAGTATGACGATATCCTCGGCCTGACCGGCACCGGCTACGCGACGGTGGTAGCCTGCGCCGCCGGCTATCGCGCGGCCGACGACAAATACGCCGGCCTGGCCAAGGTGCGTTTCCCGGCGTCCGAGGTCATCCAGCACCTCTGAGCCCGTGGATGCCGTTCATCTCCATCTCGCGCTGAACCACGTTCCCGTGCTCGGAACGGTGTTCGCCGCGATTGCCCTCGGCGTTGCCTGGTGGCGACGCAATCCGGAGTTCGTGCGCCTGAGCCTCTGGGGCGTGGTGCTGCTGTGCGCCGTGTCGGTCGCGATCAAGTTCACCGGCGACTTCGCGTGGGACGAACTCCGACCGTGGCCACAGCCTTACGACGGCGCTCGCGTCGAACGCCACGAGCAGGCCGCCGATCGCGCGACCACGGCGGTGTTCGTCACCGGCCTGGTGGCCGGCGCCGCGCTCTGGGTCGGCCGGAAGCGTCCGGCCGTGCCCGGCGGGCTGACCGCGGCGGTCATGGTGCTGCTGCTGGGCGCGTTCGGGTTGATGGCGTGGACCGCAAACCTGGGCGGGCAGTTGCGCCATCCGCAGCTGCGCGGCGACAACGCAGGGCCGGCTTCCCCCAATTCGCGCTAAGGCGGCGCTTGAATTGGCCGCCCGGAGTCCCGTCTTATCTCCGCGCCAGCCATGAGAGCCGCCATCCTTACAGGCATCAACGAATTGGGCCTTGATCACGTCGCGAATCCCGTCGCCGGTCCCGGCGAGGTGGTCGTGCGCATCAAGGCCGCCGCCCTGAACCACCGCGATGTCTGGATCAAGTCCGGCCAGTAT
>JBIIUN010000600.1:0-2726 GCA_044339945.1 Kapaibacterium sp. (SeqCode) | reverse complement strand
CGCGCAGGAGCCAGCATCCGGTCGAACGCGAACCGATCCCGGCCGCACTCCGCGGCCCTACGCCTTCCGGTAGATGGGCTTCTTCACGACTTCGGCCGCAAACCGCCGGCCGCGGATCTCGATTTCAATCCTGGTTCCCACCACCGCCAGTTCCGGCGGCACGTAGCCCAGCCCGATGCCCAGGTTCAGCGACGGGCTCTGCGTCCCGCTGACGACGTCGCCCACCTTGGTGCCATTGCTGAAAATGGCGTAGCCCGGGCGGGGCGGCGCGGACTTTTCGGCCATCCGGAAGGCCACGGACTTCTTCCGCGGACCATTGGTCTTCTGCTCCAGAAGCACCGCGCGCCCCACGAAGTCGCCCTTCTCGAAGGCGACGAAGAAGCCGAGGCCGGCCTCGATCGGCGACGTGTTTTCGTCCAGTTCGTGGCCGTAAAGCGGGTAACAAACCTCCGTGCGCAACGTGTCCCGGGCCCCGAGCCCGCAGGGTTGGATGCAGCTGACGTGCCCGACCGCCAAGGTCCGGGTCCAGATTTCCTCGATGAGTTCGGCCGGGGCCACGACTTCGAAGCCGTCCTCGCCCGTGTAGCCGGTGCGGGCGACCCAGATGCGGTGGCCATTCCACGCCCAGGCACCGATCTGGTTCTTCTTGAGCTCGGTCGCCGATCCGGCCGCGGTGCCGGCGAGGGCCGGGCCGGCGAACAGTTGGTTCACGAAGTCCGCCACCTTGGGCCCCTGGATCGCCACCGCGCCGAGGCGGCCGGAGGCGTTCTCGAAGATCACGCCCGAACGGTGGGCCGAGGCGCAGAGCCGGTCCTGCAACCACGCGACGTCCACCTCGATGCGGCTGGCGTTGATGATCAGGAGGAATTCCAGCGGCGCGAGCCGGTAGACGTAGAGGTCATCCACCGTGCCGCCGCGTTCGTTGCACATCTGGGAATACTGGCCGCCGCCGACCGCGAGCTTGCGCACGTCGTTGGTGAGCGTCTCGTTCAGGAACGCCTCGGCCCCCGGACCGGTGACCAGCGCCTCGCCCATGTGGCAGATGTCGAAGATGCCCGCCGACCGGCGCACGCAGTGGTGTTCATCCACGATGGACGAATACTGGACCGGCATTTCCCAGCCGCCGAATTCAATGACCTTGCCGCCGAGCCGTTGGTGGGCGGCGAAGAGAGGGGTGCGCTTGAGCGCCGAAGTCGCTTCCATGTCGGCGGGATGATTAACGCCGGTTCCCGCGGTTTCCAAACCGTATTCGGGTGACGGCCGGCAGCTGGGCGCATCTTTTCATCGTCGCCCCCACGGCCGGTTCGCGCGGAAGCTGCGGCCGTAAGTCCGTGGGCGTGCCGATCGGCGCGGAGGGAGCGGCGCCAGCGGGCACCCCGGCGCCTTCGGAATCATTCGCCGGGGACAGAATGGCCCAATCCCCGGGATCAATGGCGGCGGAATCGGAGTTGGTGATCTACGCGCCGGGTCTGGCCGACCTCCAGGCGGGGCAACTCCGTCAGCGTGGGGGATTCCGTCTCGTTCAGGGTGGTCTTCGCCAGCCGCTGGAGCGCAGTCCAACGGTCCCACTCCAGTTCCGGGGAATGGACGATTTGCCGGAGCAGGCTGCGCCATTCGATGATCACCCGGTCGATGTCGCCGTCACCGAGGAATTCGGTGACGAACCGGTGTTTGTTCATCGGATTCTTGTGCACCGCCTGCACCACGGACTCCGCACCGGCACCGTATTTGCCCGGCAAGCCGTTCTCGAGGTAGCCGGCCACGTTGAGGTTGCCAAACGCCTGCCGGCAGGCCACGGCCAGCCGGCCGCCGAAACGGCCGTCATAACCGCTGAACCGGAAACCCGCGTCCAGATTGGCCAGGTCGTAAATGAGTTCTTCCAACGGGTAAGTGGCGTCCTCGAGGGCCGCGGCCACGGCGAGTCCGGCGCTGCCCGTAAAGAAGCTGACGAGGCGTCCGCGCCGCGTGGGCCGGCCGTCGGCCTCAACCAACTGGAGTCGGCGCCACAGCAGGGCGGTTCCTGCCGCTGAGGTCAGGGCCCGGCACGTCACCTTGAGCGCGCAGCCTGCGCAATCCTCGGTCGGCACGTCGCGTTCGCGCGGCTTGAACAGCGCCACGCCATGGCGGTCCACCGGGACGCTCGTGGACTGCTCTCCGAGGCTGATCAGGGCGAGGATCTGTTCCGGTTCCTCGATGAACCGCACCACGGGCTGCTTCAGTTCCCGGAAGGCACGTTCGACCAGCGGCACGACGAGTTCGCGCCAGACTTCCAGCCGGGTCTCGCGGCCATGCCAGTTGGTAATGCGCCGGATCCAACGCGACAATTGGATGCCGTCGTCGCCGAAGCGTTCGGCCACCTTGACCGCCCGGCCGAAGTCACCGCTGGCGAGCGAGATCAGCTCCTCCTTCTCGATGCGTTCGAGGCTCTGTCGATCCTGGAGCAGCGGCACCAGCGTGACCGTGAAGGTCGACGGCGCGGCCGGTTCGTCGGCGGCAACCGGTTCAGCGACCGGCTGCTGGGCGTAGCGGGGCACGCGGATGTCCGCTAGTCGCTGGTCCACCGGCGTTGGAAAGCGTTCCCATTCGCCGCGCGAATTGAGCATCTCCCGGGTCTTGCGTCGGACATGGCGGGCGCGTTCGGCATCGGTGTGCAGGCCGCACGGCACGTCGGGATGCTTCAGCGAACTTTCCACGCCGAGCACGATGGGTTTGGTGGTGAAGAGGCG
>JBIIUN010000599.1:0-2731 GCA_044339945.1 Kapaibacterium sp. (SeqCode) | reverse complement strand
CTCGGGGGAATTCGACGACGAAATCCGGGGCCGGAATCCTACGGCCAATCCGCAGGCGGTCGTCGACTCCTGCTTCAATTTCATGCGCGCCTACACGTCCTGGAGCAAGCACAGCGGCTGCTCCAAGAACGGCCGCGCCGTCCACCTCTACAACGAGGTGATCACCCAGCGTGACCGGGTGCGCGCCACCTCGAATTCCTGCCCATGAACTCCCCTCAATCTCCTCACCGCCGCGGTGGTCTGGCCACTGGCCGCGGCTTCACCCTCATCGAGGTCATCATGGTCCTGGCGGCCATGGCGATCCTCGCCGCCGCCTTCCTGCCGGTGCTGACCGCGCAATTGGATGACCGCGCCCGGCTCCGGGAGGAAGAAACGCTGCGCCAGATGGCGGCCGCCGTGGAGAGCTACGCCGTGCGCACCCGCTCCATCCCCGGGGCAGCCACCTTCGCGACCGCCTTGGCCCCGGAACTCGGCACCTCGGCGGCGAAAATGCTCGTCAACGACCGCGGGCTGTCGCGGGTCGTGCTGATCGACGACGCCCTGCGCATCGGCACCAACGCCGCTTCCCGGCTGCCCTACACCCAGACCGCCGCCAGTGCCCTGCAGCCGGTTTCACCCCGGATGCTGATCGTGTCCTCGGTGGGCGTGGCGCTGCCGGCTTCCCTCACCAACGGCGTGATCGCGACCAACCTCTTCGCCGCCATCTGGAACACCGCGCCGCAGCAAGTCCCGGCCGGCTGGAGCTGGAGCGGCCAAGGCGCCGACCTGAAGATTCAGCGCGTCAACCTGACCGACCTGTTTGTCCAGATCGCGCTCAACGGCCAGGGCGCCGCCTTCGGCAGCTACACCGTGGACAGCGTCGCCGGCGCGGCGATGACCACCACGCCCCGCAGCCTCTGGGTGCTCAAGGGCACGCGCCTCGGCCTGAACCAGGCCGACGGCTCCACGCAGGTGGTGCTGGTCGCCAAGACCTCGCTCTCGTTCGTCAGTGACAACGGTTCCTGGCGTTCCGGCGGCGGTTCGCTGGCCGGTTGGACCACCGACAACCTCGCGGGCAACGACGTCGCCCAGGCCGCCACCGCCTTCCTCTCGGTGCCGGGCAACCCCCGGACGACCACCACCCAGGGCGACGTGGTCAACGCGCTGCAAACCTACATGCAAAGCGTCACCGCCTACGCCAACACCGGCTACACCAGCACCTCGCTCAGCAACAGCGTCGCCGCCGCGCGGGTCACGTTGCAGAACTCGATGACGGCGCTCACCCAATAACCCCCACCCCGAGATGCCTCCCCTGCTCAAGCTGAACAGTTCCGCCGCCCCGGCCGCGCCCGCGAAGCTGCCCAACTCCACCCTGCTGGGGGTGGCGTGGCTGAATGGCCAGTTCTCCGCGATCGCCCTCCAGCGCGGCGCCCTCGGCGTCGCCTGGACCTGCCCGACTCCCGTCAACGGCCCGGGCGAACTGGAGACCGCCCTGCGCGAAGCCGTTCGGCGCACCTCCTACCAGGGCACCCAGGTGTCGCTGGTCATGGTCGATCCGCAGTTCGCCCAGCACTGGGTGGAGGTTCCCGCCGGAAAATCCGGCCAGCTTTCCAAGTATCTCCACCGGCAGGTCCAGCAGCACAAGCCGTTCAGCGGCGCCGCGACCTGGGCCTTCCAGCTCACCGTTCCGACCAAGGCCTCCGGCGGCGCCTTGCTCCACCTGATGCCGACCGATCTCTACGAGGGCATCGTGGACGCCTGCAGTGACGCCGGCCTGCACCTGACCACGCTGACCAACGGGGCGGAGGTGCTCCGGGCGCAGTTGCGCTGCCTGCCGCTGCGCGACGACGAGATCACCATGGTGTCGGCGACAATCGGCGACACGACCACCGTGCTGGTGGCGCGGGGCGACTCGATGCCCTTGCTGGTCCGCACGATCCAGGGTGACTGGAAGACCGACGCCGGCCGCGTGGGCGTGGACCTCAACCGCACCCTGCTCTACGCCCAGCAGCAGTTCGGCGTCGTCATCGCCAACGCCTGGCTGGGCGGCTCCGAGGCGGAGGAACAGGTGCAGGCACTCGCCGGGTTCTTCGAGGTGCCGCTCAAGGCGAGCCTTGCGCCCAACGGCGAGTTTTCCTGGGCCGAGGAAGCCCTGCGCCTCGCCGGGGAAACGCCGATCAACCTGATCAGCCGCGAACACCGCGAGGCGCCCGCCCGCCGGACGGTGATGCGGTTCAGCAGCTACACCGCCGTCGCCTTGCTGACGATCTCCCTCGGGCTCACCGCCTTCGTCCACTACCACTACCGCGAGGAGAAGCGGGCCATCTACCGGCTCGGCAAACTGGAGAAGGAACTGCAGGAAAAGCACCGCCGGCTGCAGGACTACTTCGCGGACGTGGAACGCAAGGGCCAGTTCCTCGACAACGCGCGGGCCGATCGGCCGGACCCGATCGCCACCTGGGTGCTCGGCAGCGTGGGCGAATCCCTGCCTTCCGACCTGGTGCTGACGAATCTCACCTTGCTGTCGGAGACCAGCCAATGGCGGCTGACCCTCAGCGGCCAGATCCAGCCGAACGCCGTCGATGCGGGCCGGGAGGATGCCCGGCTGCTCAGCCGCGAACTGGCGCAGAAACTCTCCGCCGGGCCCCTGGGCGTGGAATTCGAAGGCGACCTCTCCGCGCCTGCCGACCCGGCCTCGGCCGCCCCTGCCAGCCCGCCGAGCGGCCTGGAGGCCGGCGCCTTCAACGCGTGG
>JBIIUN010000280.1:0-6928 GCA_044339945.1 Kapaibacterium sp. (SeqCode) | reverse complement strand
TTCCACGCCGTCGAAGCCCGCGGTCTTGGCGCGTTCCGCCGCCCGCCGGTAATCCTGCACCACGGCGGCGACCTCCGCCGTTTCCAGCGCCCGTGGAGTCTCGTAGGGCTGCTTGCCCGCGGGGGTGTGGAGGTAGTCGCCGTTGAGCTTGATCGCCGAGGCCGAGACCGCCGGTCGGCCCCCATGAAAGCTGCTGTGCGACGCCCGGCCGCAGTGCCAGAGCTGGAGAAAGCACGGAGTGCCGCGCGCCCGCAGCGCCGCGGTGATCTTCTGCCAGCCCGCCACCTGCGCGTCGTTGTAGATGCCCGGCGAATCCACCCAGCCGAACCCCTGCTCGGAAATCGTCGTCGCCTCCGCGATGATCAGCCCCGCCGAGGCGCGCTGCGTGTAATACTCCACCATCAGGTCGTTGGGCACCCGTTCCTGGCCGGCGCGGGCGCGGGTCAATGGAGCCATCACCACGCGGTTGCGCAGCGACAGGCCGCGCAGGTCGAACGGCGAGAGCAGGCGGGGCGAAGGGTTCGGGGCGGCGGTGTCGTGCATGTGGGCAGTCCTTTAGTCCAGAAGGCGTGCATGCGCCAGCCGGGCCGCTGGTGGCGTGGGCGGTGAGGCGGTTTGCGGGCCGGTCTGGCGGCCCGAGGCCAATCGAAACACCGCAGGCTGGGTTCCCCTGTCCCCGGGTCTGGACTTGGGGGCGGACCTTCACCCACCCTCCGGAAAACATGCTTCCCCGATTCCGTCTTCTTGCCGCTGCCGCCGCCGTCCTGACCTGTTTCTCCGGCGTGCGCGCGGAAGTCCATTTGCCGCCCGGATTCGCCGTCGAGATCGTCGCCGGCCCCGAGGCGGTGAGCGAACCCCTCGATCTGACGTTTGCGCCCGACGGTTCTGCTTGGGTCACCGGTCGCGCCGGCGACCTCTGGCGGATCGACACCGTGGCCCGGACCTCGCATCGGGTGGGCCGGGTCGAGACCGAGGTCAGCGGCGATCGCGGTTTGCACGGCGTCGCCCTGCACCCGGATTTTCCGCGCACCCCGCAGGTGTTCCTTTCCTACCACGCCACGAGCCATTCCCCGTCGCAATACCGGGGCCGCATTGCGCGCTTCACTGTGGTGGGCTCGGGCGCCCAGTCTGCGCTCGATCTGACCAGCGAGACGCCGCTGGTGGAGTGGGTCGGGGACCCGGCGGGCCAGCACGTCGGTGGCGCGCTCCTGGCCCATCCGGGCGAACGGCTGCTCTACGTCACCACGGGCGAGAACAACCAGAACGGCCGGATCAACCAGTATTGCGACGATCCTGAGAACAAGGCGCAGTCCCTGCGCGACCTGCGCGGGAAAGTGCTGCGGATCGGCTTTGATGGCTCGATTCCGACGAACAATCCCTTCGCCAAGACGCCGGACGCGCAGGGCGCCATCTTCACCCGGGGACACCGCCAGCCCTGGTCACTCGACTACGATGCCCCCACCGGTTTCATTCTGGCGGCGGAAAACGGCGGCGACCTCACCGACGACTACGATGAGGTGAACCGCATCGTTCCCGGGGCCAACTTCGGCTGGCCGCGCGTCTTTGGCGACGGGTGGTCCACCTCCACCCGCACCAACCGCGTCGAAGGGTTCGTATCCCCTTGGTTCGCCTACAAGCGCAACACCAGCGCCTCCTGCACCGGGGCGACCATCTACCGGGCGCCCGCCACCGGCGGCGGATATCCTGCCAAGTATGAGGGGGCGCTGTTCTACGCCGACTTTGCCCGGAAATCGGTCCGCAGCGCGCCAATTGACCGCGCGACGGGCAAGCCCGGGGAAAGCGAACCCTTCCTGCAAGGCGCCGCGGCCGGTCCGGTCGCCCTCCGGCTCGGGCCGGACGGCGCCCTCTATTTCATCACGCACGGCGGCGCAACCAAGGCCTCGACCAACGATGCCGTGGCCCGGATCGTCTGGAAGCCCTGAACCGCGGCGTTCCCGGCCGGCCAAACCCCCATCCACCTCGGCCAGCCTTGGGCAACCGGGGTTGGTCGTGGACGGGGCCGGTTCCATTTACTGGCGACGGTGCGGATGCATCAGGGCGCTCCCGTGACGGCGGGCTTGTTTCCGGGGGCGGCTTCCCTTAACTCCTGCGCAACTTTTTCCGGGCGCGACCGTTAAACCCGCCGGAATCGGCAATCGGCATGGCTTACGTATCGCTCCAATCAGTGCTCGACCGCGCGGGTCTCGCGTCGGCGACGCAGTTGCGCGACTGGAGCGCCGCCTGGCGCAACGCCGCCGAGGGCGGCAGCGCCGAGACGCAGCTGGGCTTCTTTGCCCGGGAATCCGGCCTGGGCGACGAGGCGTTCCTCCAGAAGCTCAGCGGCACGCTGAACTGGCCGTTCCTCCACCTCGGCCAGATCGCGGTCGAACCGGAGGTCCGGAAGAAGGTTTCCACGAAGGTCGCCTTCCAGTTCACGGTCATCCCCGTGAAGTTCGAGGACGGCGTCCTGCAGGTCGCGACGCACAATCCGTTCGACGCCGCGATGCAGGCGGCGGTGCAGTTTGATGCCCGCGGGCCGGTCGCGTTTGCCCTGGCGACGAAGACGGAGATCGAGAAGGCGCTGAAGAAGTATTACGGCGTCGGCGCGGAGACCCTCGACGAGATGGCCGAGGACGAGCCGATGGAGCTGGAGATCGCGAACGACCGCGAAATCAGCGGCGACGACCAGGACGCGAGCGTAATCAAGTTCGTCAACCAGGTGATCTGGGAAGCCTTCAAGGAGCGCGCGACCGACATCCATTTCGAGCCCAGCGAGGACGAGCTGCGCATCCGCTACCGCATTGACGGCATCCTGCACCAGACGCCGCTGCCGCCGCAGATCAAGCGCTACCAGGCCGCGCTGATCTCCCGCATCAAGGTGATGAGCGGGATGAACATCGCCGAGAAACGCCTGCCGCAGGACGGCCGCATCAACGTCCGCATCAAGGGCGAGGAAATCGACATCCGCGTCTCCACGGTGCCGACCGTCTGGGGCGAATCCGTCTCGCTGCGTCTGCTGACGCGCGGGAAGATTTTCTTCGGCTTGGACAAGCTCGGCTTCGCGCCGGACGAGGACGCCGCGATCCGCGATGTCATCGTCAAGCCGCACGGCATCTTCCTGGTCACAGGCCCGACCGGTTCCGGCAAGTCCACGACGCTCTACGCGTTTCTTTCGACCATCAACTCGGTCACCAAACGCATCATCACGATCGAGGAGCCGGTCGAATACGAGCTGAAGGGCATCAACCAGATTCCCGTCCGCGGCGAAATCGGGCTGACCTTCGCGATGGGTCTCCGGCACATCCTGCGGCAGGACCCCAACGTGATCATGGTCGGCGAAATCCGCGACCAGGAGACCGCCGAGATCGCGATCCGCGCGTCGCTGACCGGCCACTTGGTCTTCAGCACGCTGCACACCAACGATGCGCCGAGCGCCTTCACCCGCCTCATCGACATGGGCATCGAGCCATTCCTCGTGGCCTCGTCGCTGGAGGCGGTGATGGCCCAGCGCCTTGTTCGCTGCATCTGCCCGCATTGCAAGGTGCCGCAGAAGGTGGACCGCGACTACCTCATCAAGTGCGGTTTCCCGGAGCACGAAATCGCCGAGACGACGTTCCTCAAGGGCATCGGCTGCGAGGACTGCCGCCAACTCGGCTACCAGGGCCGGACCGGCATCCATGAACTGCTCATGGTCACTGAGGCGATCCGGCCGCTGGTGATGAACCGGGCCAATGCGTCCACCATCGCCCAGGCTGCGCGCAACCAGGGCATGCGGACGCTGCGTGAGGACGGCTGGCGCAAGGTGAAGTCCGGCGTGACGACGCTGGAGGAAGTGTTGCGTGTCACGCAGAGCGAAGAGCACGTGAAGGCGCTGATCGGCGAGAAGGAGACCTTCGGCAAATGAAGTCCCGTTCGCCCAGTTACCAGACCTGCAACGTCCTTGAAGTGACGGCCGAAGGCCGCCGGCTCTGGCAGTTTTCCGTCGGCAAGGATTCGCTGAAGCCGACCGGTGAGCTGAAGCTCGAGATCGGCAAGCCGTTGCCCAAGCAGGCGGTCGCCAAGGACTGGCACACGCTGGTGCGGCCGCGGCTGGACCTGTGCTGGCTGCCGGCCGAGCACGCGTTCATCCGGGCCGTGCAACTGCCCAGCGGCGACCCGGCCGAGTTGCTGGGCATGGTGGAGTTCCAGCTGGAGAAGATTTCGCCGCTGCCGGTGACGCACATCGTCTGGACGGCCGAAAGCATCCCGCATCCAAACGGCGCGGGGCAGACCGCCCTTGTGACCATCGCGCCGCGGGACCGCATGGAAACCGTGCTCCGCGACGTCGCCGCCGGTGGTTACCTCGCCGATGGCTTTGATGTCCCCTTGCTCCGCGAGCTTCGGGGCGTCCGCCCGGAAGGCGACGGCGTGTGGGTCTTTGTCGAATCGCAGGTGACATCCGCGCAGGCCCTCGTGGGTTGGTTTGTCGGGGGCATTTGGCGCGATATTTCCCTGTTCCAACTGCCGGCCGGCGCCGCGCTGACCACCAGCTTGGTCAGTTGCCTGAACCAGACCGCCTGGGCCGGGGAGTTGGAAGGCTGGCTGGCCCAATTGCCGCGGGTCCAACTGCGCGTCCGACCCGAGGAAGCGGAGGTCTTGACGGCGGCCTTGCAGGATTGGTCCGGCCGACCCGTGCAGAGTGATGCTCGCGCGGACCGCAGCGTGCTGGCGGCGGCGTCCGTCCGCGCGCGGCTGAAGTCCCAGCCGACCGCCCTCGTGCCGGAAGAGACGGCGGCGCGGCAGCGGGCGGCATTCGTGGACCGGGTGTGGATGCGCGCCTTGGGCGGCGTGTTTGTCACCTACCTGTTTGCGGTGTTCGTCTATCTCGGGGCGTTGAACTGGAAGAAATACCAGCTCGACGAACTCAAGGGCAACGCGGTTGGCCTGGGCCGGCAATACACCAACACGCTCCAGCTCAAGGCGCAGGTTGCGGTCCTGCAGGAACAGGTCGGGCTCAAGTTTGCCGCGCTCGACGCCTGGCAGGCGGCCGTCCAGGAACTGCCCTCCACCATGACCCTGACGCAGCTCGATTTCCGCAAGGGCGCCCAACTCGACCTGAGCGGCACGGTGCCGACGGAAAACCAGTCCGACGTCACGGCCTACAGCAAGAAGCTCCAGGAGACCAAGGCCAACGAGCAGCCGTTGTTCGCCAAGGTCTCGGTGGAACGGGTGGACGCGACCCGCGCGACGACTTCCGGCGCCACCTGGTCCATTAAGGCCGAACTCAGGAAGGTGGAGGCCCCATGAACTGGCTCGACCGGCTCAATCTCCAGCCCCAGGAACGCCGCGCGGTCCTCGGTGGTCTCATCCTGGTCGCGCTCGTGCTGAACTACTGGCTCGTCTGGCCCTATTTCAAGGAATGGACGCCGGTGGAGAACGAGATGGGGAAGCTCCAGACCCAGAATGGCCGGTTCCTGGCGGAGATCGGCAAGAAGGATGCCTACGAAAAACGCCGGCTCGAATTGCAGAAGGCCGGCGCCGAGGTCATCGAGGCCGAGCAGTCCAGCCGGGTGCAGTCCACCGTCTGGACGCAGGCTTCGACGCACGGCGTCACGGTCAACCGGCTGACCCCGTCCAACGTCCGCACCGGCCAGACCAACCAGTTCTTCGACGAGGTCGTCCTCACGCTGGACTTCGTCGCCGGCGAGGAGGAATTGGTGAACTTCCTGTATGCGCTCGGCAGTGACGAATCGATGATCCGCGTGAAGGACATCACCCGCCTGCGCCTCGATCCGTCGCAAACCAAACTCTCCGGCCAGATGTCGGTGGCCGCCAGCTTCGTGAAGAAACCCAAGGCCACTCCGCCGCCGGCGGCCAAGCCCGCCGCGGCAAACGCGGCCCAAACCAAGGTGCCGGCGCCCGGGGCGTCCACCAACCGCCCCGCGGTGAAGAAGTAAAAGGAACGTTGTGAAACTGCTGTTGCCCGTCCTGTTCGCCGGCCTGCTTGGCCTGCGCGTGGCCGCCCAAGACCCGGCGCCGACCGAACCCGCCGTGGTCGCGCCCCAGCCGGCGCCCGCGGACCCCGCCGTGCCGCAGGAGACACCCGCCCCGGCGCCGTTGCCCGGCACGGTGCCGCTGCCCACGGTGAAGCCCGCGACCCCGGCGCCCGCGCCTGCGACCGCGCCCGCCGTCACCCCGATTCCCACCCCGGCCCCCGCCACTGGCGCGCC
The DNA here is from genome assembly GCA_044339945.1 of Kapaibacterium sp. (SeqCode). Classification (GTDB taxonomy): domain Bacteria; phylum Verrucomicrobiota; class Verrucomicrobiia; order Limisphaerales; family UBA9464; genus CAIWAH01. The sequence goes on along the minus strand of JBIIUN010000280.1, from coordinate 719 downwards.
GCGCGGCGCGGCCCTGCCCAGAAATTTCCCGCGGCCCGGCGCGGCGGCCACCAATGCCGCCGGCTCAACTCCGCCGGCTTTTCCGACGTTGCCAGGAGCCCGGCCCCGCGCCGGTGCCCAGGCGGCCGGTCCGGCTGTTCCTGCAACCCCCGGCGGCGCCCCCGCGGCGGCAGGTTCCAACACCAATGACGTGGCGGTGAAGTTGGACGACGAGGGCGGCATCATCAGCTTCAACAAGATGCCCCTCGACCAGTTCCTGCGCATGTATCAGGAAACTGCCGGCCGGATCGTGCTGCGGGGCCAGAACCTGCCGTTGCAGACGCAGATCGACTTCAACATTCCCGAGGGCCTGACCCTGACGCCTGAGGAACGGTTGCAGATGTTCGACACGATCCTCGCGCTGAACGGGGTCACTTCCATCCCGACCGGGGAGAAGGCGGTCCTGATGGTGCCGACCGCACAAGCGATGACCGAAGGTGCCAAGTTCAGCGACAAGGATGGGCAGGACTACGCGGAAGCCAGCCAGTTCGTGACCCACGTGGTGCAGCTCAAGCACGTGGAGATGCAGGACGCCGTGGATACGGTGAAGCAGTTCGCGAAGAACCAGAATGGCATCATCGGCATCCCGACGACCAAGACGCTGGTGCTGCGTGATTATGCCATCAACGTGAAGCGCATGCTGGAGGTGCTGAAGAAGATCGACGTGGAGGTGGAGAAGG
>JBIIUN010000562.1:0-2985 GCA_044339945.1 Kapaibacterium sp. (SeqCode) | reverse complement strand
ATTCCCATTCGTTACGGCCGGGTCGAGGACATTTCCGCGACGATGAACAGCGTGATCAGCGGCGGCGGGGGCGGCGCTGCGGGTGGCGTTGGGGGCGCCGGCGGGCTGGGCGGGGGCGCACTGGGGCAAGGCCAGGGCCGGGGCGCTTCGCAAGGCTTTGGTGGGGGCCGGGGAGGTGGATTCAACAATTCCAGTCGGACGGGTCGGAATTCTGGCTTCAACGGCGGAGGCTTCGGGGGCGGCTTCAATAATGGATTCTCGCCTTTCTCCGAGGAAACGGCCGCCATGGAGGCGGAGAACGGGCTTTTGCCCCAGCAAAATGCCGTTAACCCGGTCGGCACCGCGCCGCGCACGACCTTCCAGCAGCGGGTCAATCAGAGCGGCCGGGCAGGGCAGGGCGGACAGGTGGAAGCGCTGGTGACCGATGCCCAGATCACCGCCGACCCGCGGTCGAATTCGCTCATCGTCTATGCCAGCAAGAAGGACATGGCGATGATCAAGAAGGTGCTGGAGAAAGTGGATACGCTCCTTCCCCAGGTGTTGATCGAGGGCATCGTGATGAATGTGGCGCTGAACAACGATTTCAGCTTCGGTGTGGCGGCGGGCCAACGTCCGAAGCGTCTGGGCTCCGACGCCCGGGGCGGCGGTGTGGTCAACAATTCGTCCGGCACGGCGAACCCACTGCAAGGGGCGCTTGGCTTCTTGGGGACCAATACTGTGTCCTATCCCAACGGCGGCGGCGTCGGGTATTTCGCCCAACTCGGCCAGAGCTGGGACGTCGCGATCAGCGCGGTGGCGGGTGACGGCCGGGCCGATGTGGTGCAACGCCCGCGCATCATCACGTCGCATGCGGTCCCCGCGAGCTTCTTTGTCGGCAGTTCGATCCCCTTCCGGCAGGGCGGCTTTGCCTTCAGCGGACAGACCAGCTTTACCTACCAGCAATTGCCCGTGGGTATCGGCCTGGATGTCACGCCTTACATCACGCCGGACAATCTGGTCGTGATGGAGATTGCCCAGAATGTGGACGCGGTGGATGGCACTCCTGATCCGGCGAGCGAAATTCCGCCGACGACCTCCAACAAGTCCGCCAACGCCATCGTGACAGTGCGCAGCGGTGACGTCGTGCTGTTGGGCGGCTTCTTGGAAAACAGCAAGTCCACCAGCAATTCCGGGGTTCCTTACCTGAAGGATATTCCGCTGTTGGGGAACTTGTTCAAACGCAAGGCCGACTCGGGAAAACGGAGCGAACTGATGATCCTGGTTCGTCCCACCATCCTGCCCAAGCCGCAGGACTTGGCCGAACTGACCAATCAACAGCGCCAAAACTCCGGCAACATCCAGGAACTGGAGCGTCGGATGAACGAGGACGACGAGAAGTCCCTCAAGGCCGCTGAGGCGGCCAAGAAGAAGTCCAGCAAACGGCGGTAGTCCTTGGTGGCGGCGGCAGGACCCGGGGTTACCGACGCGGCGTTTTCGACAGCACGTATTTCCCGAGCAGATCGCCCTCGAGATTCACGGCGTCGCCCACCTTGCGTTCGCGCAGGGCCGTCTTGGCGAGCGTGTGCGGGATGATCCAGATGCGGAAGCCGGCCTTGGTCACCCCCGCGACGGTGAGGCTGATCCCGTCGACGGCCACCGAACCTTTGAAGACGAGGTAGGGACGCAACTCCTTCGGCGCGCTGACCTCCAAGACGTGGTCGGTGCCGCTGCGTTCCCATCGGGTGATCACTCCCGTCCCGTCGACGTGGCCGGTGACGAAATGCCCGCCGAGCCGGTCCCCGACGGCGAGGGCACGCTCCAGGTTTACGCTGGCGCCAGGGGCGGTGGCGGAGAGGTTGGTTCGTTCCCACGTCTCCTTCAGGAGATCGAACTGCAGGGTTGAGCCCGCCTTGGCCCGGCGAAGCTTCGTCACGGTGAGGCAGCAGCCGTTGACCGCAATGCTGTCCCCGAGCTTGACGCCGCGCGCGCAGACCTGCGCGCGGACGGTCAGCTGAATCGCGGTCGCGGTCGGCTTGATGGCCTCGATGACGCCGGTTTCCTCGACGATGCCTGTGAACATGTGCGGGGGAGCGAAGATTCAAACGACCGAAAGGACAAGCGGATACACCCGGAACAAAGCGGCCGGCCTCACGCAGATTCCGCGGGTGCGGTCGGGATTGCGCCGGTCAGCAGGAAATCTGAGCCGAACCGGCGGGTGCGGCACTGGACCAGCCGCGGCGCTACCTCCAGCGAGGTGAAACCCGCGCCCGCGACCGAGCGGCGAGACGCGGCGCCACCGAGGATTTTCGGGGCATAAAAGAAGGCGACGCGATGGACCAGGCCGGCGGCCAGGAACGAGGCGTGGACTTCGCCGCCGCCTTCAACCAGCAGGTGGGTCACTGGAAGCCGACCCAGTTCGCGCATGAGCCACGGCAAGTCGATGCCTGACTTGGTCACGGGGGCGACGATGACGTGGGCCCGTTGACGAAGCGCTGCGACGCGGCGGGGCGGGGCGGCCTCGCCGACGACCACGATCGTCTGGCCCCGGGCGGGATCGTTCAGGAGCTTGGCGGTGAGCGGGGTTCGGGCTCGCGAATCCAGCACGATACGCCGTCGGAAAGGCCGGGCGTGGCGAGGGGTTGGCAGGAGCCCGGGGTCGTCCAGCAGGACGGTGTTCAGTCCGACCAGAACCGCGTCGGAGTCCCGGCGCAGGCGAAGGACTTCGGCCCGGGATTGTTCGTTGGTGATCCATTTCGACTCGCCGGCCGCGGTGGCGATCTTGCCATCCAAGGTCATCGCCGACTTGAGCGTCACCAACGGGGTTCGCCGGACGATCCAGTGGTTGAAGGCCGGATTCAGTTGGGCCGCTTCCGGCTCTGAAACGCCAACGACGACTTCAATCCCGTTTTGCCGGAGAAGCTCCAGTCCATGGCCAGCGTGGTCCGGATTGGGATCAACGGTTCCCACGACCACCCGGCGAACGCCCGCCTTGATGATGGCGGTGGT
>JBIIUN010000598.1:0-2734 GCA_044339945.1 Kapaibacterium sp. (SeqCode) | reverse complement strand
CAGACACGCAGACCTTGGTCTTCCGCCGCGCCGCAGGCGAAACCACGCCGGCGGGTCGCTTCCCGGAAGACCTGCGCGAATGGCAGTCCGCCGTCGTCCTGGCGCGACGGGTGCGGCAGGCGATGGACTTGCCGCCGGAAGCAAAGTCCCCGCCGGCGGCGGAGGCGTTGCCGGCGGTGTTGCTGTGGTGCCTGGCGACCGGCCGCTACGGCTCCAATGACATCGCGGCCCTGTTCGCCGAGGAACCGATGTGCCGGCACCTCGGGGGCGGCCATACGTTTTCCTGGGGCGAGGTGCAACGCTTCCGCCGCGAGCAGCGGGGCGAACTGGCCACCTGGCTGGCGCGCCTGCTGGTCTTTTCCTGGCCGGGTTCGCCGAACGACTGCGCGCCCGGGTATCCCGCCGAAGCCGAGCGACGCCTGGACCTCGCGACCCAAACCGATCATCGCGAATTGGAAGATTGAATCCCGCGGACGTCCGTGGGCGATGAGCCGGTTGACACCGCTGTGTCCCCCTCCACCTTCCCGCAGCCATGAAACTTCTCCGCCTGCTCTCGCTCACCGCCGTGATCACCATGACCGCTTTTGCCGCCAACCTTCGCGAAATCCCCCTCAAGGACATCGATGGCAAGGATACTTCGCTCAAGGCCTTTGACGGCAAGGTCGTGTTGGTCGTGAATGTCGCCTCCAAGTGCGGCCTGACCCCGCAATATGAGGCACTCGAAAAGCTCTATGGCCAATACAAGGACAAGGGCTTGGTCATCGTCGGCTTCCCCTGCAATGACTTCGGCGCCCAAGAACCGGGCACCGCCGAGGAGATCAAGACGTTCTGCTCGACCAAATACAAGGTGACCTTCCCGCTGATGGAGAAGCTGCACGTGAAGGGCGCCGAACAACATCCGCTCTACGCGGTGCTGACCGGCAAGGACGCGAAGTTCCCGGGCGACATCAAGTGGAACTTCGGCAAGTTTCTCGTGGGCAAGAATGGCGAAGTCCTTCACCGCTTTGAGCCCCGCACTGCGCCGGACGACGCCTCGGTGACCGCCGCCATTGAAGCCGCCCTCAAGGCCAAGTAAACTTCCCCGCTCTCGGATGACCCGGCCGCCGCGTGGCGCCGGGTCGTTTTGCTTTCCGGCCCCGGCGGCGGACGCGGAATTGACTTGTGGGGCTTGCCGCCCAACTTCGCCCCAACGATTGCCGCGATGAAGCTGAGATTCCTTTCCGCCATGGTTGCCGCCTCCGCCCTGCTTTCCCATTCCCCGACCCACGGTGACGAGGGCATGTGGCTCTACGAAAATCCCCCGCGGAAACTGCTCAAGGAACGCCACGGCTTCGACCTGACCGACGCCTGGCTGGATCACCTGATGAAGTCCTCGGTCCGGTTCAATTCCGGCGGCTCCGGCAGCTTCGTGAGCGAGGACGGGCTCGTGCTGTCCAACCACCACGTCGGTGCCGACGCGCTGCAAAAGCTCGGCACCGCCGAGAAGAACTACCTGCGCGATGGCTTCCACGCCAAGTCACTGGCCGAGGAACTGCCGTGCGTGGACCTGGAGCTGAACGTGCTCCAGTCCATCGAGGACGTCACCGCCCGCGTGAATGCCGCCGTGCCGGCCAACGCCGCGCCCGACGAGGCGGTCAAGGCCCGGCGCCGGATCATCTCCGAGATCGAGAAGGAGTCGCAGGACAAGACCGGCCTGCGTTCCAACGTGACCACGCTTTACCAGGGCGGCGCCTACCATCTCTACCGCTTCAAGCGTTACACCGACGTGCGACTTGTGTTCGCCCCGGAACAGCAGGCGGCCTTCTTCGGCGGCGACCCGGACAACTTCGAGTTTCCCCGCTTCGACCTCGATGTCTGCTTCTTCCGCGCCTACGAAAACGGCAAGCCGGTGAAGGTGCCGCATCACCTCAAGTGGACCGAAACGCCGCTGAACGAAGGTGACCTGACCTTTGTGTCGGGGCATCCCGGCCGCACGAGCCGGCTACTGACGATGGCCGAGTTGGAGTATCTCCGGGACACTCAATTCCCCTACACGCTGGGCCGACTCAAGCGGATGGAGACGCTCCTGTCAGTGTGGAGCGACCGCAGCGAGGAAAATGCCCGGCGCGCGAAGGACGATCTGTTCGGCGTCCAGAATTCCCGCAAGGCCCGGGACGGCGGCCATGCCGGGCTTTACGATCCCGCGCTCATGGGCCGCAAGGCTGAGGCGGAAAAGCAGTTCCGCGCCCGGCTCGCGGTGAGCGGCGAATACCCGGACGCCCAGGCGGCCTACGCGAAGATCGCGAATGCCCAGGCAGTTGTGAAAAAGCACGCGCTGCGGTTCCGCCTGCTGGAAGGGGAACACGGGTTCAACAGTGACTCGTTCAACGTGGCGCGCACGCTCCTGCGTGCCGGCGACGAGCGCCCCAAGGCCAATGGCGAGCGCCTTCGCGAATTTGCCGATTCCAACCTTCAGCCACTGGAACTGGACCTCTTCTCGGACAAGCCGATCTACGACGACTTCGAAATCCTCAAGTTCACCGACGGCCTGACCTTCCTCGCCGAACAACTGGGCTTCAACGACCCGCTGGTGCAGCAGGTGCTCGCTGGCAAGTCGCCCAAGGCGCGGGCCACCGAGCTGATTCTCGGCAGCAAGGTCCGCGACGTCGCGTTCCGCCGGAAGCTCTACGAGGGCGGCGCCAAGGCGGTCGCCGACGCCAAGGATCCGCTGATCGAGTTGGCCCGCCTCGTGGAT
>JBIIUN010000597.1:0-2738 GCA_044339945.1 Kapaibacterium sp. (SeqCode) | reverse complement strand
CTGGCTGTAGGTCGGGGTGAAGGAGCGTTCGGACACGAAGAACAGATACTTGCCGTCGCTGCTGAACTCCGGCGAACCCACGTCAAACCAGCCGTCCGTGACCTGGACCGTGGTTTTCGCCGCGAGACCGTAGAGGTAGATGTTGGCGAACCGGCGCACCTCCGGCTTCGTGAAGGCCAGCCACTGGCTGTCCGGCGACCACGCGAAATCGCGGATCTCAAACGCGTCGGACTTCGCCGCCAGCGTCACCGCCTTGGACTCCACCTCGACGAACTGGAGGCGGTTCAGCTTGTCGGTCCACGCGATGCGCTTGGAGTCCGGCGACCACGCGAGCTCGTATTTGTAGGTGTCGGCGCCGGTCGTCAGTTGCTGCGGTTCGCCCAGCCCGTCCTGGGACCGGATCCATATCTCCGTCTCGCCGCTTTGGTCGCTCACGTAGGCAATCCACTTGCCGTCGGGCGACCACGCGGCGTTGCGTTCGTGCACGCCCGAGGTCTGCGTGAGATTGCGCGTGGGGCCATTCTTGGCCGGCACGCTGAAGATTTCGCCCCGCGCCCCGAGGATCGCCCGCGAACCGTCCGGCGCCACGTCGTAGCTGGTCGTCTCCTTGCTGACATCCTTCCAGCCGCCGCGCCCGCTGGCGAAATCCTCGTGGATCTCGATCGCCACCTTCTCGGCCTGTTCCGTGCCGAAATCGAGGCGGTAGAGGAAGCCGCCGTTCTCGAACACGATGCCCGTGTCGCCGAGCGACGGGAACTTCACGGCAAACTCGGTGAACTTCGTGAGCTGGCGCGTCTGCTTCGTCTTCAGGTCCAGCACGTAAAGGTTGGCCTGCCGGTTTTCGTCGCGTTCGGACACGAAGTAAATCCGGTCGCCGTGCCACATCGGGAAAATGTCCTGCGCCGGATCGCTGGTCAGTTTGGTGGTCGCCGCCGACTCGAAGTCGTAGAGCCAAATCTCGTCGGCCTGGCCGCCCCGGTAGCGTTTCCAGGTGCGGAACTCGCGGAACACCCGGTTGTAGGCCAGCCGTTTGCCATCGGGCGAAAAGCTGCACCAACCGCCCCGCGGCAGCGGCAACGTTTCCGGAATGCCCCCGCCGACCTTGGCCAGCGTAAGTTCACCCTTGAACGGGTTCCACTGCGTCCGGCGTGAGCGGTAAACCACCGTCTCGTTGTCACGCCACGCCATCACGATGTTGTTCGGCCCCATGCGGTCCGAGACGTCGTCCCGCTCCAGCGTCGCCGTGTAGGTCAGGCGCTTGGGCGTGCCGCCTTCGGCCGGCATCACGTAAACCTCGGTGTTGCCGTCATACTGGCCGGTGAAGGCGAGGGTTTTTCCGTCCGGGGAAAACCGGGCGAACATCTCGAACCCATTGGGATCGGTCGTCAGGCGTCGGGCCACGCCACCCTTGGCGGAAACCGTGAACAGGTCGCCGGCGTAGGTGAACACCAACTGATCCCCGTGCAGCGCGGGGAAACGGAGGAGGCGGGCTTCCTCGGCCCGGCCGGCAAATCCGGCGGCCAGCACCATCAGGCAGGAGGCAATCAGGCGTCGCAACGACATCATGCGGCGCAGCCTAGGCCGGGAAGCCAAACTCGGCCAGCGGTGACTCCCGGGATCGGCGCAAGGTGCTGCCGGCTTCCGGCGGCAACACCTTTTCCGCGCCGACAATCCCCTTTCCTCGCCGCCGCCCGATTCGCTAGCTTCCGCGGGTCGGTCATCTCGATTTTCTTCATCACATGAGCGTTCTCGTCGTCGGCACCACCGCCCTGGATTCCATCAAGACTCCCAAGTCCGAAAACCCGCGCCTGCTCGGCGGTTCGGCCAGCCACGCCGCCGTCGCGGCCAGCTTCTTCGCCCCGACGAAGCTCGTCGGCGTCGTCGGCGGCGACTTCCCGGCCAAATACGTGAAGCTCTACGAGAAGCACGGCATCTGCCTCGCCGGCCTCGAAAAGGTGAAGGCCGGCCAGACCTTCCACTGGTCCGGCGAATACGAGGTGAACATGAACAACCGGCGCACGCTGAATACAGTCCTCGGCGTCATCGACGGCTGGTCGCCCAAGCTGCCCGGCGATTACGAGACCACGCCCTACGTGCTGCTCGCCAACATCTCCCCGGCCGTCCAGCACACCGTCCTCGACCAGATTTCCAAGGCCAAGTTCGTCATCGCCGACACGATGGACCTCTGGATGAACATCGCCCTGCCCGACCTGCTCCGCCTGCTCAAGCGCGTGGACTGCCTCGTGCTGAACGACGGCGAAGCCCGCCAACTGGTGAAGGAAGACAACGTCCCCGCCGCGCTCGCCAAGATCCACAAGCTGGGACCGCGCTACGTCATCATCAAGAAGGGCGAGCACGGCTCCCTGCTGTCCGGGCCGAAGGGCCTGTTCGTCGCCCCGGCCTATCCGCTCAAGAAGGTCGTGGACCCGACCGGCGCGGGTGATTCCTTCGTCGGCGGCCTGATCGGTTACCTCGCCGCGCAGAAGGGCGGTTCCGTGGACGCGCACCTGCGCCGCGCCATCGTCCATGGCGCCGTCGTGGCGTCGTTCTGCTGCGAAGGCTTCGGCCTCGCCCGCACGACCAAGGCGACCAAGGCCGAGATCGCCGGGCGCGTGCGCGAGCTGGAGAAGCTGGTGAAGTTCTAGGCCTGTGGATCCTGTCCGAGCGACGCTCGAACACATCCCATTTTGAGGAGTCGAAAACTCGATGAAGACGCCAATAGGTCGAATAGTGTCACA
>JBIIUN010000596.1:0-2748 GCA_044339945.1 Kapaibacterium sp. (SeqCode) | reverse complement strand
CGCACGCGGTTCAGCGTGTCCAGGGCGCTTTCGACCGTCTGGATGTCCTGCTTGATGCGCCGGTCGGAATTGCCCAGCCAACTGCCGGCCGTGGTCTTGGAGGCGTTGCCTTCGACCTCGAGTCGGTTCGCCGTGGGAATGCGGCCGATGCCGACGTTGCCGTTGCCCTGGATGCTCAGCCGGGCGGTGTAGCCGGTGTAGAAATCCAGCCCGAACTGGTTGCCGCCCGCCGTGCGCTTCGACGCGATGCCTTCGCCGGAGCTGCCGCCGCCGAAGGTCAGTCCGGGGGCGCCTGCCCCGAAGATCGCCCCGTTGTTCAATCCGCGGGCATCCACCCGCACGAAGGTGCTGCTGTTCACCGTATCGGCCGAAATCAGGCCGAGGAAGGTGTTGTCGCTGAGGAAGGCGTTGGCGACACCGAGCGCGGCGACTCCCGTCAAGGCGCTGCCATTGCCGGAAAACGAGGTCGCGGTGACCGTGCCGTTGAAGCTGCTGCCCGCCGCGAAGGTATTCGCGGACCCCAACTTGGCGACCCCGGTCAACCCGCTGCCGTCGCCGGAGAAGCCGGTGGCGGTGACCAATCCAGACGCAATCAGATTTCCCTGAACGGTTTGTTCTCCGGCGAAGGTGTTGGCCGCATTCCGGCGCGCCACGTTGGCCGAAAGCGTCCCGTCGGGCACGATGCCGGTGAGGTTTTCTGCCGGAACAGACGCCAGCGTCGCCGAAGGCACGGTTCCGGTCAGTTGCGCCGCGTCGAGCGAGGTCAATCCGCTGCCATCGCCGGAAAAGCTGGTGGCTGTGACGGTGCCGGCCACGTCGAGCGCGGTGGTGGGGTTGTTCTTGCCGATGCCCACCCCGCCGGCGGCGCGGATGAGGAACTGGTGGTCGGCCGTGGAGGCGAAGGCGGAGAAAGTATCGGATCTATCAGCCCAGACGAAGGCGCCGTCGTGGTTGGCCTTGGCTCGATAGCCCGCCGCGAAGGAAGTCATCCCAGCGGCGGTGTTTTGGAATCCACCCGGAACCATGGAGGCAGCGCCGGCGGCGGTATTCTCACTTCCACCAGAGACGGTTGAATTGACAGCGCTGGCGGTGTTATTCCCTCCACCAGCGACGGTCGCTTGGACGCCGGCGGTGTTCTTTGAGCCTCCGCCCACCGCGCCGGAGTTACCCGTCACCTGGTTGATCAGCCCGGGGCCTCCGCCACCGGCAATGGTTCCCCCGTTGGACCCGCTCACGACATTCCCGCTGTAGCCGCCGATGACATTCACCCTGGCGTTTGGCGCAGGCTCCAGCCGCAGGCCGCGGGTTCCGTTGACCTTGAACTCCAGCGGCTGGTTGTCGGTGGTGCCGAGGAAATTCACGGCGGGGTTGATGCCGGCGTTGCCGGTGGATTTCCAGGCGTTGTCCAGCGCGGCGGCGGGCACGGTGCCGCTGGTGACATTGGCCGCACTGATTCCGGTCAGGCCGCTGCCGTCGCCGGAGAAGCTGGTGGCCGCGACCGTGCCGCCGACGGTCTGGTTCCCGGTGAAGGTGTTGGCCTGATCCCGCCGGACCACATTGGCCGGGAGCGTCCCGTCGGGCACGGTGCCGGTGAGGTTTCCTGCCGGAACGGAGGCCAGCGTCGCCGCCGGAACCGAGCCCGTCAGATTTCCGGCGGGAACGGAGGCCAGCGCCCCGGCCGGGACGGTGCCGGTCAGTTGCGCCGCGTCGAGCGAGGTCAGCCCGCCGCCGTTGCCGGTGAAGCCGGTGGCCGTAACCGTGCCGTTCACCGCGAGCGCGGCCCCGTTCGGGTTGTTGGTGTTGATGCCGACCCCGCCTCCGGCGCGGACGAGGAACTGGTTGGTGCCGCTGGACGCAAAGTCCGCATCGGTCGAATCCGCCCAGACGAAGGCTCCCGCGTGGTTGGCCTTGGCGCGCCGGCCGGCCGCGAAGCCGTAGCTTCCGCCCACGAAGTTACGCTGTCCGCCGGGGATGGTCCCGAAACCAACGTTGGGCGCGATCTGACTTTCATCGCCGCCCGCGATGACGCCCCTGTCCGCGTTCAAGCCAATGCGGTTGATGTTGCCCGAGCCGATGAAACCGCCGTAGCCCTCGATGCTGTTGGCGAAGCCGGCCCCGATGGCGGAGTTGCCGGAATTGGTCCCGATGCGGTTGAGGTTGCCCGCGCCGATGAAGGAGCTGCCCGAGCCGATGGAGTTGGGGAAACCGGTCTGGCCACCGCCCGCGATGGTGGAGAATCCGATGTTGTTCGAGACCACGTTGCCCGCGCCGATGACCGTGTTGCCCGCCTGGAAGTTCACGTTGCTCGCCGCCAGCGCCGAGAGGACAGCCCCGGCCGAGAATTTGTCCGCCGTGACGGCCCCGGGTGCCAGCGCCGCGGCGGTGATGGATTGGTCCACCACTCCCTGGCTGATCAGCCCGGGAACATACGGCGCGCCGTTCAAGGTGAAGAGATAGGCCGTGCCGGCGTCCGTCGCCCCGGTGTCGTCCTCAGACGCCCCGATGAGGATCCAGTCGGGGCCCACCGCCGCCACGGAGTAGCCGAATTGGTCCGAGACCGCCGAGGTGGGATTGGCGAAGGTGGCCAGGAGGGTGCCGTTGGTGCTGAAGAGGTAGGCCGCGCCGGCATTCGCCGCCCCGGTGTCGTCCAGATACGCGCCGATGAGGACCCGGTCGCTCCCCACCGCCGCCACGGAGAGGCCGAAATCGTCGAAGCTCGCCGGGGTGGGGTTGGTGAAGGTGGTCAGG